>MEFT01000104.1 GCA_001725215.1 Clostridium sp. SCN 57-10 | reverse complement strand
GCCGCGATTGCTCGCGACGCCCTCCTTACTATTGCACTTGCTGCGGCTTGCGGTTTCCGCCGCGAGGGCCGCCACGGCTGCCGCCGCGGTTTGCGCCGCTGCGGTTGCCCTGTCCCTGCGTGCTGAAGTTCGCGCCCACGGGCTTCGCCCCTTCGGGCGACACGATGACGCGGCGGTTCGGCTCGGTACCCGTCGAATAGGTCGTCACACCGGCAAACTCCTGCAAAGCAGAGTGCACGATGCGGCGCTCATGCGGGTTCATGGGATCGAGTGCGACCGGCTTTTTGTACTTCAGTGCCTTCTGAGCCGTCTTTTCGGCGAGGGCGCACAGCGCCGCCTCGCGCTTGGCACGGTAGCCTTCGGTGTCGACGACGACTCTCCAGCGCTCGTCCTCCTCACGATTGGTCACGATGGTGGCGAGATACTGAATCGCGTCGAGCGTGTCGCCGCGGCGTCCGATGATAACGCCCATGTTATCTCCGCTCAAATCGACGCGGATCACCTTTTCGGCGGGATCTTCGCGCACCTCCATCTGGGCGGACACGCCGAAGCGCACCAGCAGGCCCTCGATGAAATCGCGCGCGACGCCGGCGGGGGACGAAACGTATTCGACGCGCACAAGCGCCGGCTTGCTGCCAATGCCCAGGAAGCCCGTCTTGGGCTGCTCGAGCACCTCGACCGAAACCTCGTCGCGCGAGCAGCCGAGCTCAGCCAGCGCCTTTTCCACGGCGGCGTCAATCGTATCGGCTTTTGTCTCGATATATTTTGTCATATGAATTTACCTCTATCCTTGGAGCTCATTCTTCTTCTCGCGCTGCTTCATCAGGAACTTGGTAACCAGATAGTCCTGCGCAAGCATAAGAAGGTTGTTCGCGATCCAGTATACGCCGAGGCCGGCGGGCAGGATAAACCCGAAATAGACCGACATCGCGGGCATCATCAGATTCATCATTCCGTTCATCTGCTGTGTCTGCGTATTCTGCGCGCCCTGCGTACCCGCGGCCTTGGCGGTCATCGCCATGGTGATTTTGCTGTAAAGGAAACTCGTCGCGCCGGAAAGCACGGGGATAATCCACAGCAGGTTAAACACCTTAAAGCTGGGGGTGGCGGCAAGGTTCATGCCGAGGAAGTTGAAGTCTACGGCCATCAGCTTGTCGGAAATGCCGGCAAGCGCCCCGAAGTTCTGATGCATGAGTCCGGCCAGCTCGATCTGCGCCGTATAGCTTGTGCCTAGGGTATGGCCCAGCGCCTTGGCAACGGCCGCGATCTCATCGGGCGAAAGCTGCATGAAATAGGTCAGCGGCTGCGAAATGACATAGTAAAGGCCGAGCATGATGGGCAGCGTAATCAGGCTGGGCAGGCAGCCTGCCATGGGTGAAACACCCTCCTGGTCATACAGCTTCTGCATTTCCTCGGAATATTTCTGGCGGTCTTTTCCGTATTTTTTCTGAAGCTCCTGGAGCTTCGGCTGAAGTCTTTGCTGATCGAGCATACCACGCTTGCTTTTTACGGTAAACGGAAGCGTGATCAGCTTTGCAAGCAGGGCGAAGAGAATGATGGACAGTCCGTAGCTGCCGACGAGCTCGTAAATAAAGCGCATCACATAGCCGAACGGCGTCGCGATAAAACTGAATAAGGCTGTCATGAATCGATGTTCTCCTTCGTAATCATTGGCTCTGCCGGCTTTGCGGCAGACCCCCGCCCGGGCGGCACGGGATCGTAGCCACAAAGCAAGCCCCCCGCCACACACAAGGCCGTGTTGCAAAATTGCCTCGCGGGCGTATTGGGAGCAGGTGGGCACGAAGCGGCATGTCGGCATGCGCTTGCGTGCGGATAAATGGGCGCGGTAAAAATCAATCAGAGCAATCGCCGCCTGCCGCGGAAGCGTACTAATTCTCATGCTTGATGATTCCGAGCCTGCGGAAGTGCGCGGCGAGCTCATTTTGCAGCGCGTCAAACGATGCCTCTACGGCGGCGTGGCGCGCAACGATCACAACGTCAAAGCCGCTGGCCGTGGTCTCTTCGCACAGGCGATATGCCTCGCGCAGACGACGGCGCACGCGGTTGCGCACGACGGCTCCGCCCAGCTTGGCGGAGACAGTGATGCCGATACGGTTGAGCTCGCGATAACGGCTTTTCATGCAGTATACCACCATGTGTTTCCCGCTTGCGCTTTTACCCCGCGCGTACAGCGCGCGAAAACGCCCGTTTTCCGTTAACGATGCTGAATGCAGCATGAAAACACCTCCCCGAACATGTTTCAACGTCGAAAATAAGACCGCTGTGCGATCAGCGGTCTTGTCGAGCCGCTCAGGGCTGCGGCTGTATGATGCAGCTTAGTGGGTCAGGCGGACACGGCCCTTGGCGCGGCGGCGCGCGAGAACCTTTCTTCCGTTACGCGTGCGCATTCTCTTCATGAAGCCGTGCTCCTTGCTGCGCTGGCGTTTCTTAGGCTGATAGGTCTGAATCATGGTTACACCCCCCGAATCTCTATTATGCGGCATCCTGTATTATATCTTAAAGCCGGACATGCTGTCAACTTATTTTTGCGGCACGCATGGACAACTCTCCCCCTTTTTCTCTTGCGATACGATGCGCCAGCGTATATAATATGGTGTAATCACCTCAGAGCGGCCGCCGAGCCGAAAGAAAGGACGGATCGCAAATGAAAATTATCAACGCCACAGACTATAAAGATATGAGCCGTAAAGCGGCCAACCTGCTGTCTGCGCAGATCATTTTAAAACCTGACTGCGTGCTCGGCCTGTGCAGCGGACAGTCTCCCATCGGCACCTACGGCCAGCTTGTCGAGTGGTATAAAAAGGGCGACCTGGACTTTTCACAAGTACGCGCCGTTAGTCTGGACGAGTATTGGGGACTTGCCGAGACCGACCCGCAGAGTTACCGCCGGTTTATGGAAGAAAACCTCTATTATCACGTCAATATCAAGCGTGAAAACACCTTTTTGCCCAACGGCATGGCAGCCGATGCGGAGGAAGAATGCCGCCGGTACGACGAGCAGATCGCGGAGCTCGGCGGAATAGACATCCAGCTGCTCGGGCTGGGCTACAATGGGCATATCGGCTTTAACGAACCGGACATCGCGTTTGAAAAAACCACCCATTGCGTGACGCTGACCGACGGCACGCGCCGCGCCAACGCGCAATATTTCCCCTCGCTCGACGATGTGCCGCGCCGCGCCATCACGATGGGCATTAAGTCGATCATGCAGGCCAAGCGCATTGTGCTGCTCGTCAACAATAAAAACAAGAGCTATATTTTGCGGCAGGCGCTATTCGGTCCCGTTACGCCGCGCGTGCCTGCCTCGATTCTGCAGCTTCACCCTAATTTAACCGTCGTGCAGTTTGCCGAACACCTGTAATACCGTTTCGTAAGGAGGCATTATGAACGTAACCATCGAGTGGCTGGGACATTCCTGCTTCCGGCTGACGGGCGGAGATAGCTCGATCATCCTCGATCCGTACGCGGACGATATGATTCCCGGGCTTGCACCGCTGCGTGCCGCGGGAGACGCCGTTTTCTGCAGCCATGATCATGACGACCATGGCTTCATCGGCAACGTGACGCTGTCGGGCCGCGCGCCCGCGCTTCAGGTCGAACGTCTCGTCGTGCCGCATGACGACTGCGGCGGTGCGCAGAGGGGCCTCAACCGCATCCATATCTTCACGCTTGACGGCGCGCGCATCGCGCATTTCGGCGACATCGGCGTCATGCCGGACGCGACACAGCTTGACCGCCTGCGCGGCCTTGACGCGGCGTTCATCCCCGTCGGCGGGCACGACACGATTGACGCCGCGACGGCCGATACGCTCGCGCGCGCCATCGAGCCGCGCGTCGTCATCCCGATGCACTATCGCACCGAAGGGTTCGGCTTCGGCGTCATCGGCACGCTGGACGCCTTCACCTCACTGCGCGGTGACGTGCAATACGGCGAAAACAACTGCCTCACGCTGACCGACGATACCCCGGCACAGACTTTCGTTCCCGCTTATTGCGGCGGCGACGCATGTGAGCTGCCCGTTTAATAAACCATTTGTATATTCCGCATCTTTTGATATAGAAAGGAATTTTTTATGCGTAATTTTGTGTATGACATCGGAACCAAGGTCTTTTTCGGCGAGGGCTCGCTCTCCCGCTTGCCTGCGGCGATCGCACCGGTCGCCCGGCGTGTGCTGCTCGTTTACGGCGGCGGCTCGATCAAAAAATCCGGGCTTTACGACGAGGTGACGTCCGGCCTGCGTACCGCCGGCATCGAGTGGGTCGAGCTGTCGGGCGTTGACCCAAACCCGCGCGTTGAAAGCGTTAACGAGGGCGCGCGGCTCTGCCGCGAGGCCGGCATCGAGGCGGTGCTCGCCGTCGGCGGCGGCAGCGTCATCGACTGTGCGAAGGTCATCGCAGGCGCCACGTTCCACGACGGGGACGCATGGGAGCTTGTGACGCGCAAGGCCACCTATACCCGCTTCCTGCCCATTTTCACGGTGCTCACGCTGTCGGCCACCGGCTCTGAGATGGACGCCGTCGCCGTCATTTCCAACATGCAGACCAACGACAAAATTGGCACGGGCCACCCCGATATGCGCCCCCGCGCCTCGGTACTCGACCCGCGCTACACGTTCTCCGTATCGAAATATCAGACGGCGGCAGGCACGGCGGACATCATGTCTCATGTGTTTGAAGTCTACTTCAGCCCTGTGAAAACCGCTTATATTTCCGACCGTCTGGCTGAGGGAGTGCTGAAAACGTGCATCGAATTCGGCGTGCGTGCCTACGAACATCCCGACGATTACGACGCGCGCGCCAACCTCATGTGGGCTTCGAGCCTTGCCATCAACAACCTTTTAACCTACGGCAAAAACACCGGCTGGTCGGTTCACAGCATGGAGCACCAGCTGAGCGCCTATTACGACATCACGCACGGCGTCGGCCTTGCCATCCTCACCCCGGCGTGGATGCGCTATGTGCTGAGCGACGCAACGGTGGACAAGTTCGCCGAATACGGCGTCAACGTCTGGGGCATCGCGCCGCACGGCGAGAAGTACGCCATCGCCCGCGAGGCGATCGACCGCACGGAGGCTTATTTCCGCGCGCTCGGCATCCCGTCTACGCTGCGTGAGGTCGGCATTGATGAGGAGAAGCTCGCCGTCATGGCGGAAAAGGCCGCGGCGGGGCTGGGCGAAGTCTTTGTGCCCCTGACGGCGGACGATGTGCTCGCCATTTACCGCGCCTGCCTTTAAAATCCTTTTTTCGGTGGAAAACGTTAATTTGCAGGCTTTCTTTTGTGGAAAATCGGCACTTTTTTCACGAAAAAGTGATGACAAACCCGCATTCTCCTGCTATAATATCTGTGTGTAAAAAGTCAAGAATTTGAGAAACGGAGTGTTATCAAATGCATAAGTATGTTTACCTCTTTTCTGAGGCGGACGGCAGCATGAAAAACCTGCTCGGCGGAAAGGGCGCGAACCTCGCCGAGATGACCAAGCTTGGCATGCCCGTTCCCCAGGGCTTCACCATCAGCACGGAAGCCTGCACGAAGTACTACGACGACGGCGAGCGCATCAGCGCAGACGTCGAAGCGCAGGTCTACGAGTATATCGCGAAGCTCGAAGAAATCACCGGCAAGAAGTTCGGTGACCTGCACAACCCCCTGCTCGTCTCCGTGCGTTCGGGCGCGCGCGCCTCGATGCCCGGCATGATGGACACCATTCTGAACCTCGGCCTGAACGACGAGGTCGTCGAGGCATTTGCCGCCAAGACGCAGAACCCCCGCTTCGCTTACGACAGCTATCGCCGTTTTATCCAGATGTACTCCGATGTCGTCATGGAAGTCGGCAAGAAATATTTTGAAGAGCTCATCGACAAGATGAAGGAAGAAAAGGGCGTTCACCTCGACACCGAGCTGACGGCCGACGACCTGAAGGAGCTTGCGCGCCAGTTTAAGGCCGAGTATAAGGCTAAGCTGGGCGAAGACTTCCCCGCCGACGCGCGTGAGCAGCTGATGGGCGCCATCAAGGCCGTTTTCCGCAGCTGGAACAATCCCCGTGCCAACTACTACCGCCGCATGAACGACATCCCCGGCTCGTGGGGCACCGCCGTCAACGTGCAGAGCATGGTGTTCGGCAACATGGGCGAAACGTCGGGCACCGGCGTTGCGTTTACCCGCAACCCCTCGACCGGTGAGCGCAAGCTCTACGGCGAGTTCCTGATGAACGCGCAGGGCGAAGACGTCGTCGCCGGCATTCGTACGCCGCAGACAATTGACCAGCTCAAGGACGTTATGCCCGAGGTGTACGAGCAGTTCGTCACCATCGCGAACAACCTTGAAAAGCATTATCACGATATGCAGGACATGGAGTTTACCATCGAAGACCGTAAGCTCTATATGCTGCAGACGCGTAACGGCAAGCGCACCGCCGCCGCCGCGCTGAAGATCGCCGTCGACCTCGTCGAAGAAGGCATGATCACGACCGACGAAGCGCTGCTCAAGGTCGAGCCGAAGCAGCTTGACTCGCTGCTCCACCCGCAGTTTGACGAAGCCGCCCTCAAGGCCGCGAAGCCCGTTGCCAAGGGTCTGCCTGCTTCTCCGGGTGCCGCCACCGGTGCCGTTTACTTCACCGCCGAAGCCGCCATCGAAGCCGCGAAAAACGGCAAGGTCGTGCTGGTTCGCCTTGAGACTTCTCCGGAAGACATCGAGGGCATGAACGCCGCTCAGGGCATCCTCACGGTGCGCGGCGGCATGACGAGCCACGCCGCCGTTGTTGCGCGCGGCATGGGCACCTGCTGCGTCGCCGGCTGCGGCGACATCAAGATGGACGAGGCAGGCAAGTGCTTCCACGTCGCGGGTCACACCGTGCGCGAGGGCGAGTGGATCTCCATCGACGGTTCGACGGGCAACGTCTACCTCGGCGAAATCAAGACCGTCGAAGCTGCCATGACGGGCGACTTCGGCAAGTTTATGGCTTGGGACGACGCGAAGCGCCGCCTCAAGGTTCGTACCAATGCCGACACGCCGCGTGACGCCGCGCAGGCCGTTCGCTTCGGCGCGGAAGGCATCGGCCTCTGCCGCACCGAGCACATGTTCTTCGAGGGCGACCGCATCAAGGCCGTTCGCGAAATGATCGTTTCCGAGACCGTCGAGCAGCGCAAAGTCGCGCTCTCGAAGCTGCTGCCGATGCAGCGCTCCGACTTCGAGGGTCTGTTTGAGGCGATGGGCGAGCGTCCCGTCACCATCCGTTTCCTCGATCCCCCGCTGCACGAGTTCCTGCCGACCGCCGAGGAAGATATCGTCGAGCTGGCCAATGAGATGAAGATTGAGCTTTCCAAGCTGCATCAGATCATTGCCGACCTGCACGAAGCCAACCCGATGCTCGGTCACCGCGGCTGCCGCCTTGCCGTCACCTATCCGGAAATCGCCGAGATGCAGACGAGAGCGGTCATCGAAGCGGCGCTCAACGTGCGCAAGAGCACCGGCCTCAATATCGTGCCCGAGATCATGATCCCGCTGGTCGGACACGTCAACGAGCTTAAGTTTGTGCGCTCCATCGTCGTGGAGACGGCGGACAAGCTCATCAAGGAGTCGGGCGTCGACATGAAGTATCTTGTCGGCACCATGATCGAGATCCCGCGCGCCTGCGTCACGGCCGACGAAATCGCCGAGGTCGCAGAGTTCTTCTCGTTCGGCACGAACGACCTCACCCAGATGGGCTTCGGCTTCAGCCGCGACGACGTGGGCAAGATCCTGAACGCCTACTACGACAAGAAAA
>MEFT01000103.1 GCA_001725215.1 Clostridium sp. SCN 57-10 | reverse complement strand
AGCAAAGAGGCGAGGGCCGGCACAGCAACGCCCATGTTCATTCCGTAAATAAACAGTGCGTTGCACGCCGCGTTAATGATGTTCATCATAACGGAGGTCATCATGGAGATTTTTGAGTTGCCCATAGCGCGGAAAAGCGCCGCGCCTACGTTATAAAGCGCGATAAACGGATAGGAATAGGCGGAAATGAGAAAATAGCGCTGCGTAAGCTCCATGGTCGCGCTGTCAATCGAGCCGTAAAGCAGATTGAGCAGCGGCACGCGGAACAAAAGAGCGGTTCCCGTAAGTACGACTGACAGCACGGCGCATGCGACGGTCAGCTGCTTGGCCGCGCCGCAGGCGCTGTTTCGATCCTGCCGCCCGAGGTATTGCGATGCGACGACGGCGCCGCCTGTGGCAAGAGCCGAAAGAATGCTAATCAGTAAAATATTGATTTGCTCAACCAGCGAAACAGCTGAAATCGCCGCCTCGCCCACGCTTGCCACCATCAGCGAGTTGACCATGCCGATGGTGACCGCTAAAACCTGCTCGATGATCAAAGGGAAGATAAGCTTCCGAAGCTGTTCTTTTGTAAACAAGAAAGATACCGCCTTTTCTTTAAGATCGCGCCGCGCGTTCAGCGCTCGCGCAGCATGGAGGCCACCTGATCCTCTACATAGATCAGTGTGCCGCGGTCTATCAGATATTCAAACGGGAGAAGCTTGCCGCCGCGTGCGAGGAAGTCTGCGGTCGACTCACGCGAAACCGAAGAGTCAAGCAGCGGCGAGTCGGGCGGTACGATCACGGTGTCAAACCGCTTGAGAAAGCGGGCGGTGCTTGCCGCGTCGCTTTCAAAGTGCACCGAAACGGGGTGCGGCACGGCGCAAAACAGAGCAAGCTGCTCACAGATGAGGTTTGAAAACTTGTTGCTCATGCAGACAATGCCGATGGGGCAGCCCTCGGGCAGCGCACCGATTGCCACAATGGTCTGCCGAGAAAGCGAAACCGGCGCGGCCATGAGCTGCAGCGGAGAGCCGCGCAGTGCGCGCTGCACCTGCTCGAAGTGCGTTTCGGTCGTAAGCAGCAGGTCAAAGTCGGAGAGGAGCCGCTGCGGCGCGTCGTCCATGATGATGGAGTCGACCAGAAAAACGGAAAGGGAAATACCGGGGATGTAAGAAAGCTGTCGCTTGAAAATGCCGAGCGATTCCGGGTTGCAGTCGATAATCGCGATGCGCAGAGGCGCGTCGACGCGGGCACGGCGCGCCATGCAGATGCGCAGCAGAGTGGCCGTTTCCTTATCGGAAAAATCCCAGAATTCAAGCTTTTCGAGCAGCGTATCAATAAGAGAAATGGCAAGACGGCGCCGCTCGCCGTCAAAAATTTTCTTATCATCATAGACATAGCTGCCGCTGCCTTGAATGACCTCGATGATGTTGTTGTCCGCCAGCTCGCGATATGCCTTTTTCACCGTGCCGCGGGCAACGCCGAGCGACTGCGCCAGCTCGCGCTCTGTGGGCAGCCGCGCGCCGGGCGCCAGCTTCCCCGATTTGATTTTTACGAGCACCTGCTCGACGATCTGCTTATAAATAGGCTTTTGGTCGTCAATCGAAAACTCCATGGGGCACCCTCCTTGATTGGTACATTTTCATTATAGCAGAACGGGTGCATATTGCAACGAAAAGAGAAAATCCGTGCGATTGGTACAAAATTTCAGCTTTCGCTGGGCACGCTATTGACGCAGCGACGCGAAGACACTACAATGAAAATATACCTTTTTGCCTGCGAATGTACCAATTTGAAGCGTTACTACTTTAATTGATTGAGGTGTAGATATGGCAATCAAAATTGACGGGCTCTCCCTGACGATTGACGATGTCGTGCGCGTGGCGCGCGGCGGCGTTAAGGTGGAGCTGACGGACGAAGCCAAACGGCGCGTGGAATACTGCCGCGCGTATGTCGACCGCAAACTAAGTGAAGGCGCGGTCATCTACGGACTTACGACCGGCTTCGGCAAATTTTCCGATACGCTTATTTCGGCGGACGATACCGCCGCGCTGCAGCGCAACCTGATCATCAGCCATGCGTGCGGCATGGGAGAGCCTCTGCCGACCGAGGCGGTGCGCGGCATCATGCTGCTGCGCTGCAACGCGCTGTCGCGCGGAAACTCAGGCATCCGCCCCTCCACGCTGCAAACGCTGATCGATATGCTCAACGCTGGCGTTCATCCCATCATCCCCGAAAAAGGCTCGCTCGGCGCGAGCGGCGACCTTGCTCCCTTGTCGCATATGGTTCTTACCATGCTCGGAGAGGGCAGAGCGGAATATCGCGGCGAGGTGATGCACAGCCGCGACGCTATGAAGAAAGCGGGCATTGACACCGTCGAGCTGGCCGCGAAAGAGGGCCTCGCGCTCATTAATGGCACGCAAGTGATGACGAGCATCGGTGCGCTCGTCGTATACGATGCGATGAATCTTGCCAAAACGGCTGACCTTGCCGCCGCGATGACGACGGAAGCGTCGCTCGGTATTCTCAAGGCATTTGATGCAAAGGTTCACGAGCTGCGAGGGCAGCCGGGGCAGAAAATCGTGGCAAGCAATATGCGCACGCTGCTTGCGGGCAGCCGTCTCGCATTTGATACAAACCCAGAAAAGGTGCAGGACGCCTACTCCATCCGCTGCGTGCCGCAAATTCATGGCGCGAGCCGCGACGGGCTGAAATATGCCTATGACGTGCTGTCGCGCGAGCTGAACGCCGTGACCGACAACCCGCTCATCTTCCCGGACGACGACGAAGCCATTTCGGGCGGAAACTTCCACGGCCAGCCGATCGCGATTGCAATGGACACGGCGGGCATGGCGATCGCCGAGTTGGCCAACGTGTCAGAGCGCCGGATCGAACGCCTCGTGAACCCGCAGCTTTCCGGGCTGCCCGCCTTTTTGACAAGACACGGCGGCGTGTGCTCCGGCTTTATGATTACGCAGTATTCCGCGGCGTCCATGGTGTCGGAAAACAAGATTTACGCCCACCCCGCCTGCGTCGATTCGATTCCCTCGTCGGCCAATCAGGAAGATCACGTGAGCATGGGCACGACGGCGGCGCGCAAGGCGCGCATGATTCTGAGCAACTCAGAGCGTGTCGTCGGCATCGAGCTGTTTGCCGCGGCACAGGCCGTCGATTTTCGCGGTGCGGAAAAGCTGGCTCCCGCCACGCGCGCCGCCTATGACCTGATTCGCAGCAGGGTGCCGTTTATCGAGCACGATATCGTCATGCATGACGAAATGGTAAAGCTGGAGCAGCTTGTATCCTCGCGCGCGCTGCTCGACGCAGCCGAGGCGGTGTGCGGCTCGCTGGCGTAAGCGCGCACCACGCAGAACGATAAGGAGGAGCTACCGATGACAGACAACAAGACCATTGCAAGCGCCATGACCATCAAGCTGGACGCAGAGTTGCCCGCATACCCCGCGTTTGCGGAGGGCATCCGCCGCGCGCCCGATCGCGGCTATTGCCTGACGCCCGAGCAGACCAAAATAGCGCTGCGCAACGCGCTGCGCTATGTGCCGGAAGAGCTGCACGAAACGCTCGCCCCCGAGTTTTTGGAGGAGCTGCGCACGCGCGGCCGTGTTTATGCCTACCGCTATCGCCCGGAGGGACGCCTTAGGGGCAAGCCTATTGACGAATATAAGGGCAAGTGCGTCGAGGGCAAAGCGTTTCAGGTGATGATTGACAACAACCTGGATTTTGAAATCGCACTTTATCCCTATGAGCTCGTTACCTACGGCGAAACGGGGCAGGCGTGCCAAAACTGGCTGCAATACCGCCTCATCAAGCGCTATCTTGAGGAGCTGACTCAGGAGCAGACGCTCGTCATCGAATCGGGTCATCCCGTCGGCCTGTTCCCATCGCACCCCGGCGCACCGCGTGTCATCCTGACCAACGCGCTGATGGTCGGTATGTTTGACAACCTGAAGGACTGGGAAGTTGCCGAGCAGATGGGCGTTGCCAACTACGGACAGATGACAGCGGGCGGCTGGATGTATATCGGCCCGCAGGGCATCGTGCACGGCACGTTCAATACCATTCTCAACGCGGGACGCAAGTTCCTCGGCGTGCCCGAGCAGGGCGATCTGGCGGGCTATACGTTTGTGTCGTCGGGCTTGGGCGGCATGAGCGGAGCGCAGCCCAAGGCGGCGAATATCGCAAACGCCGTCGGCATTTTTGCCGAGGTCGACCGCTCGCGCATCGAAACGCGCCATCATCAGGGCTGGGTTAACGTCATCAGCGACGATCTTGACGAGGTGTTCGCACTCGCGCAGCGCCACATCGAGCAGAAAAAGGGCATTTCCATCGCCTATCACGGCAACATCGTCGACCTGCTCGAAAGTGCCGCCGCGCGCGGCTTCCACATCGACCTTTTATCCGACCAGACCTCGTGCCACAACGTATACAACGGCGGCTACTGCCCGGTGGGCATGACGTTTGCGCAGCGCACAGAGATGCTGCACCACGACCGCGACACGTTCTGCAAAGAGATTGACAAATCGCTGCGGCGCCATTTTGATGCCATCCGCAGCCTTGTGGCGGCCGGCACCTATTTCTTTGACTACGGTAACTCGTTCATGAAGGCCGTTTACGATGCCGGCGTGACGGAGATTTCTAAAAACGGCATCGATGAAAAAGACGGCTTCATTTTCCCCTCCTATGTGGAGGATATTATGGGACCCATGCTGTTTGACTACGGCTACGGCCCGTTCCGCTGGGTATGCCTGTCGGGCAAGCCAGAGGATCTCGACGCGACCGACCATGCCGCGATGGAATGCATCGACCCGACGCGCCGCTTTCAGGATCGAGACAACTGGGTCTGGATTCGCGACGCGAAAGAAAACCGACTTGTCGTCGGCACGCAGGCGCGCATTCTGTATCAGGACGCCGAAGGCCGCACGCGCATCGCGCTGCGCTTCAACGAAATGGTGCGTAACGGCGAAATCGGCCCCGTCATGCTCGGCCGCGACCATCACGACGTGTCGGGCACCGACTCGCCCTTCCGCGAGACGTCGAACATCAAAGACGGTTCAAACGTTATGGCCGATATGGCGACGCAGTGCTTTGCGGGCAACGCGGCGCGCGGCATGAGCCTGTGCGCGCTGCACAACGGCGGCGGTGTCGGAATCGGAAAGAGCATCAATGGCGGCTTCGGGCTTGTGCTCGATGGCAGCGAGCGCATAGACGACATCATCCGCTCCGCCATGATGTGGGACGTCATGGGCGGCGTCGCACGCCGCGCGTGGGCGCGCAACGCGCACTCGATTGAGACGAGCGCGCTCTACAACCAAAACCACGCGGGACACATCACGCTTCCCTTCCTTGTAAAAGATGAGCTGATTGACAGTTTGATTCAATAACAAACAGACAGGAGAACAACATGGCTAAGATTATGGAATGCGTGCCCAACATCAGCGAGGGCAGAAACAAGGCCGTTATCGAAGCGGTCATCGACGAAATCCGCGCCATTCCGGGCGTCACGCTGCTCGACTACAGCTCGGATGAAAGCCACAACCGCACTGTCATCACCTTCCTCGGCGAGCCGGAGCGCGTGGGCGACGCAGCAGTTGCCGTTGCGAAAAAGGCGGCCGAGCTGATCAACCTGACGCAGCACAGCGGCGAGCATCCGCGCATGGGCGCCGTCGACGTCATCCCGTTCATTCCCATCAAGGAAGTGACGATGGAGGAGGCGGTGGCTCTGTCGAAGCAGGTAGCGCAGCGCGTGTGGGACGAAGCCAATATCCCCGTGTTCCTCTATGAGGATTCGGCGAGCGCGCCCCACCGCCAGAACCTTGCCGCCATCCGTAAGGGGCAGTTTGAGGGCATGGCCGAAAAGGTGAAGGAAGACAAGTGGGCGCCCGACTTCGGTGGCCGCACTATCCATCCTACGGCGGGCGTCGTCGCCGTCGGCGCGCGCATGCCGCTTGTGGCATACAACATCAACCTCTCGACGAGCGACGTGGAAGGCGCTGGGCGTGTTCCTCAAGGAGAAAAATTGCGCACAGGTGTCGATCAATATGACCAATTTCAACAAAACGCCGCTCTATCGCGTCACCGAGCTGGTACGTGCCGAAGCCGCGCGCTGGGGCGTGCACATCGTCGGCACCGAGCTCATTGGCCTTGCGCCGATGAAGGCGCTTATCGATTCGGCGGAGTATTATCTGCAGATTGAGAACTTTGATTTTGAAAAGCAGGTGTTGGAGAACCACATCCTGTAATGTTGGAACGGAGGGGGCTTATGTCCCGCAGAACGCTTATCAAGCATATCGGCTTGCTGCAGACGCCGCTCGGTTCGCACAAGCATTGCGGCGGCGAGCAGGGCGAAAACCTCAAGCTGCGCAACGCCACCATTCTCATTGAAGACGGCACGGTCGTCGACATCGCAGGCGACGGCGAGCTGCCACGCGGCGCGGAGCGGGCGACAGTGATGCTCAACGCGGGTGGAAACCTTGTCACGCCCGGACTGATCGACGCGCACACCCATCTTGTGTTTGGCGGCTGGCGGCAGCACGAGCTTGCTATGAAGCCGCGCGGCGCGAGCTATCTTGACATTCTGGCGGCAGGCGGCGGATTTCTCGATACGGTGGAGGAAACGCGCGAGGCCACCGAG
>MEFT01000102.1 GCA_001725215.1 Clostridium sp. SCN 57-10 | reverse complement strand
GATGGGTGCGCGAGATGACGATCTGCGGCCCTCTCGAACCGGCGCGCACCTCGACGACAAACACCTTGATGCGCTCGCCCTCGCGAATGACCTCGCCCTTCACCTGCTCCTGCGCGCCGAGCATTGCCTCGGTGCGCTCGCGGCGGCCGGGCAGCTCGACGATCGCGCCGCCGGTGCGCGGGTCGATACGTGTGACAAGCGCCGTTAAGATCTCGTGCTCCTTCGAGGAAAACTCCTCGACGACCATGCCGCGCTCCGCCTCGCGAATGCCCTGGATGATAACCTGCTTCGCCGTCTGCGTGGCAATGCGGCCAAACTTGTGCATATCCACGGCGACGCGCACCTCGTCTCCCAGCGACGCGTCGGGCGAATACTCGTGCGCCTGCTCGATGGTCATTTCGGCGGCGGGGTTTGTCACTTCCTCAACGACCGTTTTCACGGCATGCATACGGATTTCGCCTGTCACCTCGTCGATGCGCACGAACACGTTGTCCGTCGCTGTATCTTTGACGTCACGCTTATAAAGCGCCTTATAGGCGGCGGCCAGCGCCTGCGCGATGCGGTCGAGCATGTAGTCTTTTTTAATGCCCTTTTCCGCTTCCAAATCGTCAAGCGCCTTGATGATCTCGTTGCTCATGATCCTAAACTCCTTTTATGTCGTGTATTAAAACTCAAAACGAATACGGACGGCGGCAACGTCCGCGCGCGGGAGACGTGTTCCCGAGACGGTGACGCTCTCTTCGTCCGCACCGTCCAGCGTGCCGCACAGCGTACGCGCGCCGTCACGCGGGCGGTAAAACGTGACTTCCACGTTTTTGCCCATGCCCCACGCAAAATGCTCGGGGCGGCGCAGCGTGCGCTCCAGTCCGGCAGAGGAGACGGACAGCGTATAGTGGGGCAGACCGTCAAACTCATGCCCGTCGAGAATAGGATCGAGTGCACGGCTGATTTTTTCGCAGTCTTCGATAAAAACACCTTCGGCGCTGTCGATATACACGGTCAGCGTATATTGTGCGCCTTCTTTTTCGAATGTGACGTCCCACAGAGAGACGTTGCCCGCCTCGCAGAGCGGGAGGCACGCTTCGCGCACGCGGCGAAGCAGTTCTTTCTGCTGCATACGAAATCCCTTTCCGTTTCATCGCGCGGACGCGCAATCAAAACGAAAGAGTGGGTTTCCCCACTCTTTCAACCAACTTACATCTTTCTTACATAGTATACCACACATTTTGCACATGTGCAAGCCCCGCGCAGGCAAAAAAGAATTTTTTCAGCGCAGCGCGTCGCTTATTTTGTGCCTGCGGGCAGCAGCTCGTTGTTGCGCACATTGCCCAGCTCGTCCACGGTATACTGAATGGGCTGCTTTGCGTAAAAACGAGCCAGCTCAAGCGCGCGCTCATACTGCGCGTCGCGCACGACGGTCTGCCCCGCAAACGCACCGAGCAGCCCATTGATTTTTTTCGCCGTGGCAATGTCGAGTCCGCGCGCCGCGTCAAGGTTATACATGCGGCGCAGCTGCGTGACCGCCGCGCCCGTCGCGCCGTCATACACATCGGTCACGTCGCCCTTCAGATAGCCAAGGGCGCTAAGCGCCGCGTTGAGCGCGCGCGCATCGTCGCCACGGCTGCCGAAGGAGAGCGCCTTTTCGCGAATCCGCGCACATGCCGCCGCGGGATGCGGCTCTGCGGTGTTCTTCACCTCGAATGTCGGCTTGAGGCCGACGCCCTCGTAATCGGGCGTGTTGGGCGCGATCAGCTCGACGGCGGTGAGAATGGCGGCCGAACCGTCGTCAAACTGGAAGTGATACTGCCCGCGCGCCTTGCCGTAGGTTGTTTCGCCGACCGACACGGCATAACCGAGGTCGCACAGCGACGCCTGCACAATTTCCGACGCGCTGGCCGAATTGCCGTTGCACAGGATGATGATCTTGTTGAGCCGTGTTCCGATGCCGTCCGTCTCAACGAATTGCACCGTGCGCCGTCCATTGATTTTGGACGACAGTGAGGATGCGATCACCTTGTCGGGGATCAGGCGGTTGAGCAGGTTATATGCCATGTCGATGCTGCCGCCCGGATTGTCGCGCAGGTCGATGATGAGCGAACGGGTGCGCGCCTCCGCCATATCCTGCAGCGAAAATACAAAGTCGATGTACGCCTGCGTGTCGGCAAAGCGCGCCCACTTCATATAATACACGCCGTCTTCGACGACGCGCGATTCAAAGTTGGGCTGCCCTATACGCGCGCGCGTAAGTACAAAGGTATAGGTGCGGCCGCCGTCGCGGCGGACGGTAATCGTCACGCGCGTACCCTCCGCGCCGCGCAGCAGCGTGGTGAGGTCGGAGAGTTTTTTGCCCGCGAGGGACTGTCCGTTGATTTCCGTGATGATATCGCCTGCGTAGACGCCCGCCTTATAGGCAGGGCCCGCGGGGTTCACGTCGGTGATGCGCGCCTCGCTGCCGAACATCTCAAGCGTGATGCCCACGCCGACATAGCTCGTCGTGGTGGGGAACACGTCGTCATACTGTCCGGCAGGGATAAACGTCGAGTGGCTGTCCAGCTGCTCAAACATCGACTGCATCAGAATATCGTATGTCTCGGGATAGCGGTTAAACATTTCAATCAGCCCGTCGCGCAGCGGGTCTGCGTCTTCGGGCACGAATACACCGTATTGGCGGATGAGGTCGATGGCGGACTGCATACGCTCGTAAAGCTCAGCGCCCGACGGAGCCGCCGCGACGGGCAGCGCGAGCGAAAACGCGAGGGAGATGACGAGCAGCAGCGTGAGCAAGCGTTTTTTCATAGCGGTTCCTTTCCTGTCGGGGCGCGGTGCGCCCGCTGTTCGGATGGACGGTTAGTTTCCGGGTGCGGGGTAAGGTAAACATTACGCACTTCGTGCGCGGTAGACGCTTCGCTTAGGGTCGCTTTTGCGCAAGCAAAAAGTATCCCTAAGCGGGAGCGCGGAGCTTTCGTCTTCCGCGCAGCGGAAAGCCCCCGTCCCGCGTAACGCGCGAAATAGCCCCCGCTGTTTCTTACATATGCTCCGGCGCCGATACGCCAAGCGCAGACAGCGCGTTGCGCAGCACAACGGCGGTGCAGGTGCACAGCGTGATGCGTGCGTCGCGCAGCGCGTCGGAGCCTGCTTCGCGGATACGGCACGCCGTATAGAATCGATGGAACGCCGCCGCCGTTTCTGCGGCATAGCGGTTGATGCGCGACGGCTCGCGCGAGACGGCGGCAAGCCGCAGCTCTTCGGGCAGGCGTGCCAGCGCACGGATCAGGTCAAGCTCGGCGGGGTCGGTCAGCAGCGAAAGATCGGCATGGGGTGCGTCTGCGCCGATGCCGTCCTGCGCGAGGGCGCGCAAAATGCTGTGAATACGCGCATGCGCGTACTGCACATAATAAACGGGGTTCTCGCTGTCCTGCCGCACGGCAAGACCGAGGTCAAACTCCAGATGCGTGTCGGCGGCGCGTGAATTAAAGAAGAAGCGCGCGGCGTCGATGGGGATTTCGTCCAGCAGGTCGGAAAGCGAAATGGCCTTGCCGGTGCGCTTGCTCATACGCACGACCTCGCCGTCGCGCATGAGGCGCACAAGCTGCATGAGCACGATTTCAAGCCGCTCTGTGCCGTTGAGGCCAAGCGCATCGAGCGCCGCCTTGAGCCGCGCGACGTGTCCATGGTGGTCGGCGCCCCAGATGTTGATGACGCGGTCGAACCCGCGCTTTTCAAACTTTTCGCGGTGATACGCAATATCGGCGGCAAAATAGGTGTAAAAGCCGTTGGCGCGGCACAAAACGTCGTCCTTCAGCTCCAGCTTTTCAATTTCGGCCTCTGTTTTGCCTTCCTTCAGGAAATGCTCGTGCAGAAGCTCGCCCGTTTTCAGCCACAGCGCGCCGTCCTTTTCATACGTCCAGCCGCGCGAGGTCAGCTTGTCCACCGTTTCGGCGACGTAGCCCGCATTGTGCAGCTCGCTCTCAAAGAACCATTTGTCGTACTCAATGCCGTAGCGCGCAAGGTCGGCGCGCATGCGCTCAAGGTTGCGCACAAGTCCGAAAGCGACCAGCGCCTCGCGGCGCTCCTGCTCGGGTGCGTCTTTCATGCCGTCACCGCGCTCGGCGCGGAAACCCTCCGCAAGCGCGCGGATATCGTCGCCGTGGTAGCCGTCTTCGGGGAACGGGAAGCTGTCTTCTCCGCCGATCAGCTGGAAGTAGCGCGCCTCGAGCGACTGTGCGAATTTATCAATCTGGTTGCCCGCGTCGTTAACGTAAAACTCACGCGTTACGTCGTTGCCCGTGCGCGCCAGCACCTCTGCAAGCGTATCGCCCAGCACGCCGCCGCGCGCGTTGCCCATGTGCATGGGACCCGTCGGGTTGGCGGATACAAACTCCACCATGATTTTCTCCGGCTTTTCACACGCCGTTCTGCCGTAGCCCTCACCCTCTTCGCGGACGTTTTGCAGTACGCCTTCAAACCACGCCGGCGAAAGGCGCAGATTTAAAAAGCCGGGGCCCGCGACCTCGCACGACACGAACATCGTGCCTTCGGGTGAAAAGCGGGCGCAAATAGCATCCGCGATCTTACGCGGCGGCAGATGCAGCACGCGCGCGCTTTGCATGGCAAACGAGCTGGCATAGTCGCCGTTTGCCAGATCACGCGGCACCTCAATGGAAGGGGCGGGCAGCTCGGCGGCAGACAGTTCTCCCGCCTCTACGGCGGCAAGATAAGCGCGCTGCAGCAGGCGCGAGGCTTCATTCATGGCAATCGCGATGTGGTTCATACTCTGTCGGTTCCTTTCTATGAATCAATCTTACAATCAATATCGCGGTTACGCGTCGCGCACCGACACGCTCAGCTCGTTGATGCCGGCGTGCACATGGTCGATCTCGATGGCATAGCGCACCTCAATCGTGCCGCCCTCGTCGGTCAGCGCATGCTCGATGCGCTCCGTACTGACGGCGACCTCCATCGACCCGTATTCCGTGTGATACAGCGTGACGTGGCGCTTGCCGCGCTCAAACACAAGCTGCGAAGGGCTCAGCCCCGTGCGGATGACCGAAACGGTGTCGGGTTGCACCTTCAGTGTGGTGCGGGTACCCAAAAGCCCAGTCATCTCGCTTTCCTCATAGCTGACGTAGTAGGCGCGGCCGCGGCGGTAAAAACGCCCCGCCGTGGTCAGCTCGATGACATCAGCTTCGGGGTCGCCAAGCTCCTGTTTACCGCGAATTGAAATGATAACGTCCTTCTTCAATGTGTGCTCCTTTGACCGATTTTTCGGTCAGAATGATCAAGTTTCATATCCGGACAAGGCAATTTCGCGCGCTGCATATGGCGCAGCACGCCGCCTTAAAGAGCGTCACAGCGTGCGATTTGCAATGTTGCACAATTATCTTAGCCACTATATGGCTATTTTGCCGTGTTCTGCCTAACGCGTGCCCTTTCCGTCGATACTATATTGTATCACATTTATCATAAAAAGCAAAACAAACCTTTTTGTTTGTTTAAGGCTCTGAAAATCGTTTTGAATACCCAAATCGCTTCCCTTTCGACCCGAAATGTGTTATTTTTATAATAGGACGGACTGCGGTTCGCCCTCCGTCAGAATATCAATGGAATGATAATATAAGGAGAGGACTTATGAAGGTCAACATCACCGAAACCGTGCTGCGCGATGCCAACCAATCGCTCATCGCAACCAGAATGCCCATGAGCGATTTTTCCGCCATTTTGGAAACGCTCGATCGCGCGGGCTATTATTCGCTCGAATGCTGGGGAGGCGCGACGTTTGATTCTTGCCTGCGCTATCTCAACGAGGACCCGTGGGAGCGTCTGCGCGCCATCCGCAAAGCGGTAAAACACACTAAGCTGCAAATGCTGCTGCGGGGACAAAACCTGCTCGGCTATAAACATTATCCCGACGACGTGGTGCGCGCGTTCGTGCGCAAGAGCGTGGAAAACGGCATCGACATCATCCGTATTTTCGACGCGCTCAACGATTTGCGCAACATCGAGGTAGCCGTGGATGAAGCCATCAAGGCGGGCGCGCATGTGCAGGGCACGCTGTGCTACACCACAAGCCCCATCCACAGCCTTGACATGT
>MEFT01000101.1 GCA_001725215.1 Clostridium sp. SCN 57-10 | reverse complement strand
CCGAGCCCTCGATCTGCTGCTCGCCGTCAAGCACCAGAATGGGTTTAAACTCAACCGCGTCGCGGAAAAAGTCGGTATCGTTATAGCGGCCGATGTTGAGCACGTTTTTCTTGTTGAATCCGAGCATCTTATAATTGCTGCCCACCGTGCTCGATAGCTTTTTGCCGTTTGAGATCATAAGGCCGTATGCCTCCGCGCCGTTTCCGTGGCCCTCCGGGTCATAAAAACCCGAGGCGTTGATGCCAAGCACGGCGCCGTGCTCTTCACTGATTTGCTGCACAGTGGCGCCCACCTTCCCATACTCGGGCGCAAGACCTACGCTGACCTGCGCGGGATCTCTGATGATGGCGAGCCGCGCGACAAAGTCGCCCGTCTTGCGCAGCACGATGACAATGCCGTTGCGCGTGTCGATGGCAAGCACCTTGTCGCCCTGCTTGGTTACGATACTCGTGCCTCCCGCGTCGCGCGCCGAGCGGTCGATCACAAGATAGCCGTCTTCGTCGAGGCTATCGCCGTTTTTATTCAGATATGCCTCAAAGCTTTCTTGGTCGATCTCCTCATAAAGATCGAGAAAGTGGCTTTTCAGCTTGCTCCACGGCCTGCACGGATTGTCGGATGGCAATGTGATGCTCCACTTGCCGGTTGAAAGCCCGTTTTGCGCGTCCTCAACCGAAAAACGCTGATCCATCGCTTTGTCGATGACGCTTTTGGGGATAAATGCCGTTGCAAGCCACTGATGTGTCATGGTTCCCATCGCGGTTTCAATATAGATCGTGCGCCATTTTTCAATAACCGGGATATTGGAAAATACCGCGATTCCGTAAAGTCCCGAAAGCAGCATAAGCGCAAGTACGAAGTTGCGCAGCAGGTGCCGCTTGCCGCTGCGGGCCGGTCGCTCCGCCACCGCGACGCGCTTGCCCTGTGCCATTGTCTTCACTCCCTTAATAAGGCCGCGCATTCTACGTCGCGCGGCACTGTAGTTTTATCATAGCACTTTCGCCCAAACAAATGGTTTCAATTTTGTTAACATCGCATAAAACCATATGGAAATTTTGCATAAAAAAGGAGCGTCATATGGCGCTCCTTTTCATGTCAGTTACCTAGCAGACTGCCGATGAGGTCAAGCGCGGCCTGTGCGTCGTCGCACACGACCATCACAACGGTTGTGCCGTGCCGTTCGGTGACCGCGTGCTCAAGCACGGGCACTTCGGCGGGCACATAGCTGCGAAACGCTTCGGTTTGCTCTGCCACGCGTGTCTTTGCCGCCTCAAGCACACGCTCCGCCGCGTCCTCATCGGTGCATTGGAGTACGGCGATCTCCTCTGCCGTCGCGCCTGAGCCGATATAGACGGCGCTTTGCGCAAGGTCGGCATCTTCCGCCGCAATGATAACCGCGCGCATATCATCGTCAAGCAACTCGAGCTTGTCGCGCCATGTAAGCCCGTCAAGCAGTGCGCGCGCCACATCGCTTGTGCTCTGCTCGCGCGCGGTCGCATCGGTCTCCGCGCCGCCATCCGTTGTTGCCGCCGTCACACCGGGTGCGCCGCAGCCGAACAAAAACGCAAAGCTCAACATCAAAATCAAAAGCTTTTTCATTGTTTTCCCCGCCTATTCGCCGTTAATCGGTAAAAATGACAAACACGGCAATATCTGTGCTCGCATCGGTTTCGGGCAGACCCTCTACCGTATCGTGAATGGTATAGCCGTTATCAGCCAGTAAAATCGCCGTATTGTATACCGTTTCTTCGTCGTTTGCCGTTTCAAGGTACCACTCGCCCGTCTCCTCTGCCTGATAAAGCGTTTCATTCGGGAAAAGCGTCGCGAGCTTGCCCTCATCTGCGCCTGTAACAATGATAAACTGTGCGGGCACAGTTCGGTTGTGCAGAGTGGGCGCAAGGAACAGCGCATGATCGTTGGCCCATTCCGGAATTTCTCCGTTCTGCCCCTGAATGCTTACCGAAAGCCCGCCCTTTTCAAGCGACTCCTCCGGAGGGGGTGCGGGGTCTGCCACTTCGGGCGGCACCAGCGCGTTTGCGCTGGGCATATTTCGGTCGACCGTATCGGGCGCGCTGCTCACCGCCGTCTGAGGCACCGCCTCATTTGACATTGATCTTTTCAAACCGGTGCCGAACAGAAACACCCGGTTGAGTCCGCCCGTCGCAACAATCGCGAGCACGGCGGCACACGCAACCAGACTGCTTAATGCGCGCACCAGCTTCCTGTGCCTGCCCGCGCCCGAGTTGGCGCGCACATGGCGCATGATGGAACCGTGCAGCGTATCGGGCACGGAGACCTTCATATGGCGCAGCTCATACGTCGCAATTTTAATTTGCTCAAAATACTTACGGCACGACGGGCAGCTCTCCAAATGGCGCAGAAAATCACCCGACTCCTGCTGAAAAAGCTCTCCGTCGAGGTATTGATTCATTTGAATGATATATTCTTCGCAACGGCTCATTTATCTCGCCTCCCCGTCGCTTCTTTTGACTGAGGAATGCCTGAAAAGTTCCCTCCGTCACTCAAAAAGACGCGAAGACGGTCGCGCGCTCGTGCAATGCGCGATTTCACCGTGCCCTGTTCGAGAGCGAGCGTGTTTCCGATTTCATCATAGCTTAAGCCGACCACATCGCGCAAAATCAAAATTTCGCGGTGACGCTCCGGCAGGCTTTCGATGCCGTCCGCAATTGCGTCGCGCAGCTCGCGCCGCTCGGCCTCGGTCTCCGGGTTAAACCGCAGGTCGGGAATTTCAGCGGCAAAGCTGCCCTCATCATCGTCATCAGGTATGTCGAGGCTGATCTCGTTTTTCATTTTGCGTTTACGCACAAAATCTTTGCAAACATTGACGGCAATGCGGTAAAGCCATGTAGAAAACTTGCTCTGCTCGTTAAACTGCGGCAAAAAGCGAAAGACGCGCAAAAAGACCTCCTGCGATACGTCAAACGCGTCAAACTCGTTGCCCGTATAGCGAAAGGCAAGCTGGTATACCCTTTTTTCGTAGGCGGTGACAAGCTCTTCAAACGCCGTCTCCTTACCCGCCTTGGCCGCGCGTATGATGTTCTGCTCGGTGGTCATCCTTTCACCTGCACTCCGTCGGCGATCAGCGCGGCGCATACCGCGCCGAATTCCTCCGCCGTTTTTACCTGTGACATTTGTAATTTATAGTGTTTTGCGCCGCGCAGCCTCCCCAGATACCATAAGGCATGCTTCCGCAGCTCGGGGATGGCGCGCACTTCGCCCTTGCGGGCGCACGCAAGCTCCATATGCTCGAGCATAGCCGAAATGAGCGACTCAAGCGTCAGCTCCTCCGGCGTTTCGCCCCGCTCAAGCGCGAGGCACTGCGCGAAAATCTGCGGCGCACCGAGCGCGCCGCGCGCGATCATCACGGCGTCGGCGCCCGTTTCATCAAGCATGGCAAGACAGCGCTGCGCGCTCATGGCGTCTCCGCTTGCAATGACGGGAACGCGCACCGCCTGCTTGACCTCGCGCACGATGCCCATATCGGCCGTACCGCCGTAATATTGCTCGCGCGTGCGCCCATGAACGCAGATCATACGCGCGCCGCTCTCCTGCGCCATACGCGCAAAGGCGACGGCGTTGCGGTTTTCGTCGTTAAAGCCGCTGCGAAATTTCACGGTAACGGGCACGGGCACCGCCTTTGCCACCGCCTCGATGATGCGCGCGGCAAGCTCCGGCGTGCGCATCAGCGCGCTGCCCTCTCCGTTTTGCGTGATTTTAGGCATCGGACAGCCCATGTTAATGTCCAGCATTTCCGCGCCCGAAACAGCGAGCGCAATACGCGCCCCCTCGGCGCACACCTCCGGCTCCGAGCCGAAAATTTGCGCGACGCACGGCCGCTGCTCGTCCTCAACGGCAAGCAGAGCGCGTGTTTTCTTGTCTCCGTAAGTCAGCGCCTTCGCGCTGACCATTTCCGTATAGGTCAGGCCGGCGCCGCGCCGTGCGCACACTGTGCGGAAGGCAGAGTCGGTCACCCCGGCCATCGGGCCGAGGAAAAATCGGTTTTTGGGCGTTACACCATCAATGTTCATGCGCGAGCAGCTCCCCAGACGTCATCACAGCGTCACCAAGCACCTGCTGCGCGAGATCGTCAAAATACCCGAGCGAAACGGGATCTGTAAAATTTTTAATGCCGTGCACCGCCGCAAGGTCCTGTGTATACGCGTCGAGCGGGATAACGTTATAACTCGCCGCTTTGCCTTCATAATGCGTGACGAGCGGCACAACGCCGGCGTGCACCGTTTCGATGCGGCCGTCCTGATACACGTCAATCTCCGCCGAGAGCAGCCCGCCGAGCATGGTGGCGCGCTTATGCTGACCCGACACATAGTTGCCCAGCGAATAGATGCACAGTGTTTCGCGGCCGTCGCTCGCCTTAATGCTCTCGAGCGGCTGGAGCACATGCGGATGATGGCCGATGATCAGGTCTGCTCCGCCGTCGGCAAGCGTCTGCGCAAGCTCACGCTGCGCGTCAGACGGCTCGGTCTGATATTCGTTGCCCCAGTGTATCGAAACAATGAGATAATCGCAGTTGGGACGCAGCGCGGCGAGCTCGCGCTCTATCTTTTCCGTGTCGATGAGCGACACCATCCACGGCTTGTCCTTTGGCAGCGAATAACCGTTCAGCCCGTAGGTGTAGGACAGAAAGCCGATGCGCACGCCCTGCTTTTCGATAATTTGCTGTGCGGTGGCCTCTTCTTCGGTTCGGAAGGCACCCAAAACTGCATCAAAGCCGGTTTGGTTCAGCGTGTCAAGCGAGCGCAAAAGTCCTTTTTGCCCCTTATCGAGTGCGTGATTGGTCGCGTGATTGACAACGTTGAAGCCGGCTCCCTTAATCGCGGTTGCCACCGCGTCAACCGCCGACAGGTTGGGATATGCGCCGATCTCACCCGCGAGCGGCACTTCTTCGTTGATAAACGCCACATCGCACCCTTTGAGCATGGGCGCGAGATTGGCATACAGCTTGCTGTAATCGTATGCTCCGCCACTTGTCTGACAGTCTTTGGAGACCGTGTTGTGCAGCAGATTATCGCCGACTGCGGCGATGCGCAGGCGCACGGGCGCGGGCGGGGCCGTGGTCGTGGGCTCTGTCGCGGCAGTTGTAGGCGTGGTCGTTTCGGTCGCCGACAGAGCGGCGGGGCCGACCGGCGCGGAGCACGCGGAAAGCGCGAGCAGCATCGCAAGCAAAAGCGGCGCGGCACGTTTGATCATAAAGCAAACATCCTTTCTGATTTTTTATCATAGCAGATTTTCGCGTTCAATTCTATACAAAATAGTTACAAAAATTAACTTGAGTCAGGGCTTCGGTCTTATAGAGCGTAAAAAGGCGAACGGCAATCGCCGTTCGCCTTTATTTTCGGTAAACAATGGTGATTATGATCTGTCCGCGTTACGCAATGGTGACCCAATAGCGCTGCGTCACCTCGCCATCTGCGGGATCCAGCTCCTCGCTTTCATATACGCCGCCCACCGACAAAATGGTTTTTCGCGAGGCGACATTCTCATCACCGCAGGTGATCATCACGCGCGATATCCCAAGCGTGGGGCAGTAGGCCAGCGCGAGGCGAAGCTGCTCTTTTCCATAGCCTTTGCCACGCTCGCTTTTGCGGATCGAATAACCGATATGCCCGCCAAAGCGTCGCAGATAGTCGTTGAGCCGGTGGCGTATGTTAATCATGCCGACGAGGCGGTTATCCGCCGCGCGCACGCACAGAAATTCCGTGTCGGGCACCAGTTCTTCCGGGCAGGTTTCCTCCCGCGACGTTTGCGCGAGCCACAAAAGCCACTCCGCCGGGTCTTCAAACTTGCGCAAACTCGCCGTGCCGTGCATCACCTCGTCACATGCGAGAAACTCCGCACGGTAATCCCTGATCTGCTCCATATATTGCGCCGACGGCGCAACCAGCATCAACGTTTCCATCTGTTCCTCCTGCCGCATACCGCTTATTGGGATAACTTTACCATAATACCGGCACATGCGCAAGTACGAGGCCTTATGCTGCGCCATCCTTCGGGGGGGCGGGCGGGAATCTCCGGTTATGCCGCGCGCGGCGCACGAGTATGACGACGACCACGGTAATCA
>MEFT01000100.1 GCA_001725215.1 Clostridium sp. SCN 57-10 | reverse complement strand
GCAGGAATTCGTGCTGCGCTACGGCAAGATGACGAGCGGCACCGTGGTCAACGCCGTTAGCGCGCATACGCTGATGGAGGGCGGCCTGCGCTATTTCACCGTCGAATGCCGCGAAATGCTGCTTGACGAGCTGCGCGCCCTTGAAAAGCGCGTGGAAGAGCAGACGGGCTGCACATTTAACAATGAATATCGCCTTGGCTATCCGCCCGTCGTCAACGACGAGGCGCTGTGCGTTAAACTGCAAGAAAAGCTCGGCATCGGGCTCGACGGCCCCAAGCAGCGCGGGTCGGAGGACTTCGCGTTTTATCAGAAGCTGGTGCCCGGCGTGATGCTCAATTTGAGCACGGGACGCGAGGCGGTGCTGCACGGCTGCGACTTCGACCTCGACGAAGAGTGCCTCGTCTATGGTGTGCAGTTCTTCCTCGACGCGATCGCGAAGCTGTAAACGATATTCCTATAGTGAATGCATCGAAAGGAGTAGCAAAGGATGAGAAAATTAGCCGTTCCACTGCTAGTCGTTTTGCTGCTGCTCGGTGGGTGCACGGCGGAGGGCGATGCGGAACTTTCGTTTGCGGCGCAGATGCAGGCGTTTGTCGCAATGGGCGAGGGGGAAAGGGCACCGTTTGCTTTTACGATTTATTTTAAAAGCGACGCGCCGCCGTTCAAGACGGACGAAGTGCACACTCTTTCCTTTCCGAATGCACCCGATGTTGCGGTTGAACTGACGGATGTGACGCGCGACGAGACAAAGGACGGATATGCGTTTTATGTGCTGTCGATTGACTTGTGCGCCCGCGCGCAGGGCGTATTTTCCGAAGATACGCTGCGTGTGACGACGGGGGAGACGACGCTCGACTATCCGATCGGCGCGTGGCGGTTCGACGTGGGTGCGTCCGCGCCTGAGCTTGAACGCGTCGACCTGTGGCAGTCGCCCGCCGCGTCGAGCAAAGCCGACGCGTTCCCTTATGATTACAAGCTTGCCGAGGGGGCACGCCTCGTAAACATTCAAATCGGCGAAGAAATATTCGAATCACCATCCGAGGCGGGCGATCTGCCGCTTCTCGACGATCTGCCTCTCAGCTATGTGCGCACCAAAGTGACCGTCGAGCAAAGCGGGCGGGAATACGACTATTATGGCAAGGGCTGCCTGTGCGGCGCGCTCGACATAGCAGAGGAAGCGTTCGCCGAAATGGCGGCATATCCGGCGGCAGTCGTTACGGCACAATAAAAAGGCATCAAAAAAGACCGACGGAGTTACCGTCGGTCTTTTTGCATGTTGCTATGCGCGGATAAACAGCACGCCGAGTGTTCCGGGCCCGCAGTGGCTTGAAATGGTGCAGCCTGCTGAGGTGACATGAATATTCTCAAAGCCGTATGCGCGCACCTGCTCCGAAACCTCGTTCACAAGCGCGTCGTCGCACGCGCAGTGGGTGATGAACAGTTTGTCGCGCCGGATATCGTCGCGCCCTTCGAGACGGTCGCGTACATAGTTCTGGAAGCACAGCCCGATCGACCCGCGGTATTTCTTTCCGACACGCATACCGCCGTCGGCCACCTCGATGCACGGCTTAAGGCGCAGAAGGTTTGCGCCGATGGCGGCCAGCGTCGAGCAGCGCCCGCCACGGTGGAGATATTCCAGCGTGTCAATGACGAAGCTGGCTTCAACTTTGGGGACAAGCTCGCGCAGTGCGTTTGCAATCTCGCTCCCCGTTTTGCCCGCGCGGCGCAGCTCATCCGCTTCAAGCAGCAGAAGGCCGCTGCCCGTTGAAAGATTTTGCGAATCAATGACAAACACATTGGGGAAATCAGACGCAATCAGCGTCGCGTTTTGAAAGCTAGCCGAAAGCGCGGAGCTGAGCGAGATATGGATGACGGCTTCATGCTGTGCGGAAAGCCGCGAGAAAACCTCGTGGTATTGCGCAAGGTTGACGGCCGCCGTCTGCGGGGTATTTCCGCCCGCGTTTACGTATGCGAAAATATCGGAGGGGGAAATGTCCACGCCGTCAAGCCCCGTGCGCTCGCCCAGGGTGACGGAAAGCGGAATCAGCTCGACCGCAAGCGCATCGCGCAGCGCGGGGGAAAGGTCGCAGGTACTGTCCGCCGTCAGCTTGATGTTGTTCAAAGGAATAACCTCCTGTCATTTGCACGATTATTATACAGGGCGAAGGCAAGGAAAATCAAGCTAAAATGAAAAAAGACCGTTGACATCATGCAAACAGCGGGTATAATAGTTCATATGCGAAATAGTTAACAATGTAAACTAAATGTGACGGGAGTGTGAACAAACAGTGCGAGAACATTGCGGAACGGAGGAAGACTGGGGGCACGAGCTCCTGTCGGCCTTTATGAGGCTGCAGAAGTCGCTTTTCCGCTTTCATTGCTGCGGCGTAACCCATACGATGATGGGCGCGCTGGTGCACATCCGCGATCTGGACGGCGGCGAGGGTGTGCCGATGGCCGTCATCGCACAGCGGATGCGTGTATCTAAGCCGGCAGTAACGCGTACGGTGCAGCAACTTGTCGAGCAGGGTCTCGTCGTGCGCCGAGAGGATGAGTTCGACCGGCGCGCGGTGAATCTCAGTCTCACGCAAGAGGGGCAAAAACGTATGTCGGAGGTACGCGCAGAAGCGGGCCGAGCTGCCGGACGGCTCTATTACGAGTTGGGCGAGCGCGATGCGCGCGAGCTGACGCGCATTCTCAACCGCTTGAGCACGATTGTAACAGAGCGTCAACAAGACAAAGGTAGCATGGAGGAAACAAAACGGTGATACATCTCAGGAAATTTTTAAAGCCATACACGCTTGCGGCACTTTTGTGTGTGCTGCTTGTGGTGGGTCAGGGCATTTGCGAGCTTAAGCTGCCGTCTCTGATGTCAGACATCGTCAACATCGGCATTCAGAGCTATGGTATTGAAAGCCCCATCCCCACACAGATTTCAGACAAAACGCTTGCGGCGCTCTCTGCCTATATGCCGGAGGAAACGGCGGAGCTTGCGCGTCAGGCGTATCAAGACGGAAAGCTGACCGAGCTGACGCAGGAGACGCGCGATACGCTTGAACCTGCGTTTGAGCAGGCGTTTTTTCTGATCACGGCGAAAATACCGCCCGCGATGGCGGATAAGGCGCCCGACGTGGGCGAAACGGTGCGGCGGCAGACGGCCGTCATGGGTGTGCGTGCCGAGTATCAGGCGCTCGGGCTTGACGTTGACAAAATCCAGCGTGACGCAATCTGGCGCACGGGTGGCAAAATGCTGGCGCTTACGTTTGCCATTCTGGCGTGCACGATAGGGTGCGGCTTTTTGGCGGGACGCGTGGCGGCAAGCGTCGGGCGCGACATGCGCCGCGCCGTTTACGCCAAGACGCTTTCGTTCGGACAGAGCGAGTTCGGCGGCTTTTCAACCGCGTCGCTGATTACACGCACGACGAACGACGTTCAGCAGATGCAAATGATTACCTTTATGGGGCTACGCATGCTTGCGTTTGCGCCCGTCATGGGCATAGGAGGCATTATTTACGCAGTACGCGCGAGTGCTTCGATGTCGTGGATCATCGCGCTTGCCGTGCTCGTGCTGCTCGGCATCGTCGGTGTTGTGTTCGCCATCAATACACCGCGTTTCAAAATCATGCAGAAGCTGGTTGACCGGCTCAATCAGGTTTCGCGCGAAAACCTGTCGGGTATTATGGTGTCGCGCGCCTACAACGCCCAGGAATTTGAGAAAAAGCGCTTTGAGGGCGTGAATGCCGAGCTTTCGGGCGTGACACGTTTCGTCAACCGCATCAATGCGCTTATGATGCCCGGCATGATGCTCATTATGAACGGTCATCTGGGCGGGCGCCCACCTCATCTCGTCTTCTTCGCTGCAGATCGGCGATATGATGGCCTATATCCAGTATTCGATGCACGTTGTCATGTCCTTCCTCATGGTTTCCATGATGTTCATCATGCTGCCGCGCGCCGCCGTTTCGGGCGATCGCGTATGGCAGGTGCTGCAGACGAAAAATACGATTCATGACCCCGAACACCCCGCTTCGGCAGACAGCGTGCCGCAAAAGCGAGGAGAGGTCGAGTTCCGCGACGTTTCGTTCCGCTTCAGCGATGCGGAGGAATACGCGCTGCGCAACGTCAGCTTCACGGCGCGTGCGGGGGAGACGACGGCCATCATCGGCGCAACCGGCTCGGGTAAATCGACGGTGCTCAATCTTATTCCGCGCTTTCTTGACGCGACGGAAGGGCAGGTGCTGGTAAACGGCGTCGACGTGTGCAACATGACGCAGAGCGAGCTGCGCGCACAGATCGGCTATGTGCCGCAAAAGGCGCTTCTGTTTTCGGGCACGATTGCGGAAAACCTTGCGCTTGGCGGGCGTACCCTCGATGATGCAGCCGTGCACGAGGCGCTGCGCGTGGCACAGGCAGAGGAGTTTGTGCAGGCTAAGGAAAACGGGACGGCGGAGGTTATCGCGCAGGGCGGCAGTAACGTTTCGGGCGGCCAACGCCAGCGCCTTGCCATCGCGCGCGCACTTACGCTGCACGCCCCCATCTATCTGTTTGACGACAGCTTTTCGGCGCTTGACTTTAAAACCGACGCTGCGCTGCGCCATGCACTGCAGGAGAGCGAGACGGGCAGCACAAAAATCATCGTCGCACAGCGCGTTGGCACGATCCGCAACGCGGAGCAGATCATCGTGCTGGAAGACGGCGCCGTGGTCGGCATCGGTACACACGGCGAGCTGATGCGCAACTGCGAGGTTTACCGAGACATCGCGCGCTCGCAGCTGCGGGAGGAGGAGCTTTAAATGAATCATAACGAAGAACGGCGTCCGGCGCGTCCCGCGGGGCGTCCGATGGGTGGCCCGCCGGGCATGATGGGCGGCCCCGCCGAAAAGCCGAAGGATTTTAAGGGTACGCTGGGCAAGCTGATACGCTATCTGGGTCGCCATCGGGTGTCTATGCTTGTCGTGCTCGTGTTTGCGACGCTCGGCACCGTGTTTTCCATCGTAGGACCGAAAATTCTTTCCAAGGCGACCAACGAAATCGTGCGCGGACTGATTGCGTCGGCCATGGGTACGGGGTCAATCGACTTTGACTATATCGCGCGCATCGTGCTTGCGCTGACCGGGCTGTATGTGGCGAGCGCCCTGTTCAGCTATGTGCAGAGCTTTGTCATGGCGGGCATTTCGACCGACATATCTTACCGCCTGAGGCAGGATATCGCGGAGAAGATCCACCGTCTGCCGCTCAAATATTTTGAAGGCCACAGCCTGGGCGACGTGCTGTCGCGTATTACGAACGACGTAGACACGATCAACCAGTCGCTGCACCAGAGCATTCAACAGATCATCACCAGCGTGACCATGCTGATCGGAACGCTTGTCATGATGCTGTCGATCAACGTAGCGATGACGGGTGTTACCGTGCTCATCGTGCCGTTTACCATGGTGCTTTCGCTGATCATTATCAAAAGCTCGCAGAAGCATTTTGTAGGGCAGCAGCGCTATCTCGGCGAGATCAACGGACGCGTGGAGGAGTCGTATGGCGGGCATAAGGTCGTGCGCGCCTTCCGTGCGGAAGAGCAGCAGCTCTCAGCGTTTGACGAGAGCAACCAAAAGCTCTATCAGTCCTCGTGGCGCGCGCAGTTTTTATCAAGCCTCATCATGCCGGCGGCCAACTTCATCGGAAACCTCGGCTATGTCGTTGTCTGCGTGCTCGGCGCATCCAAGGCGAGCACGGGCACCATCACCATCGGTGATATTCAGGCGTTTTTGCAGTATGTGCGCACGTTTAACCAGCCCATTTCGCAGATTGCGAACATTTCCAACGTGCTGCAGCAGACGGCTGCGGCGGCCGAGCGCGTGTTTGCGTTTCTTGACGAGCCGGAAGAGACGCCCGAAAGCGCGTCGCCCGTTACGGTGGTCGTGCGCGGCGCCAGAAAGTACCTTGCGTGGAGCGACCAAAGCGGCGCGCACGAGCAGCCTTTTGTCGGCGAAATCGTGTTTGACCATGTGAGCTTCGGCTATACGCCGGAAAAGCGAGTCATTCGCGACTTCTCGGCGCGTGTCGCTCCGGGCGACAAGGTCGCGCTCGTGGGGCATACCGGCGCGGGCAAGACGACGGTCGTCAAGCTGCTGCTGCGTTTTTATGACGTGAATGAGGGGCGTATTACGATCGACGGGCACGACATCCGCGACTTTGCGGCATGGTGCTTCAGGATACCTGGCTTTACGGCGACACAATCGCCGAAAACATCCGCTACGGCCGGCGCGCGGCGAGCGACGAGGAAGTGATACGCGCGGCAAAAGCGGCGCGCATCGACCACTATATCCGCACGCTGCCGGGTAGCTACGGCGAGATGCTTGACGAAGAGTCGACCAACATTTCGCAGGGTCAGCGCCAGCTCATGACCATAGCGCGCGCCATTCTGGCCGACCCCGACATTCTCATTCTTGACGAGGCGACCAGCTCGGTCGACACCAAGACCGAGGTTGACATCCAGCGCGCGATGGACCGCCTGATGGAGAAGCGCACAAGCTTTGTCATTGCGCACCGCCTGTCGACCATTCGCGACTGCGGACTCATCCTCGTCATGGAGGAGGGCGACATCGTCGAGCAGGGCGACCACGCGTCGCTGCTCGCCAAGGGCGGCGTATACGCCGAGCTGTATAATTCGCAGTTCCCGATTTCTTGAGAGAAATCGGCGGATTAAGGGGCCATTTCGGCGCGCATGTCGCCGAAACGGCGAATCGGCTATCACAAGGCGGCGCGCTGTTTGCACAGCGTGCCGCCTTGTGATACAATGGATAAAACTGCGGCATCGCCGAACTACCGTACAGGAGGCGCTATGGCTCATATACGCCGGCAACACCATCGCGAATATAAGGAAATGCTCATCACGCTGTGCGCGCTTTCATGGCCGGTGATTCTCGAGCAGATTATGCAGACCGCCGTCATTTACGTTGACTCCGCGATGGTCGGCCGTATCAGCGCCGAAGCGTCGGCCGCCGTCGGCGTGACGGCAACGGTGACGTGGATGATCGGTGCGCCCATCTTTGCCGCAGGCGTCGGCGTGCTCGCCTGCCTTTCGCGTGCGCTCGGCGCGGGCGAACATGAAAAAACGGTGCGCATCAGCGTGCAGTCAATCTTGCTCACGCTGGTGACCGGTGTGGTGCTCGGCGTGTTGTCCGTCGGACTCAGTCCGTTCATTCCGCGCTGGCTCGGCGCTGATGCGGCCATTCAGCGCGACGCGTCGCTTTATTTCGGCATCATCTGCCTGCCTATGGTGTTTCGCAGCGCGAACATCATCTTTTCGTCTGTGCTGCGCGCGGCGGGCGATATGCGCACGCCGATGCGCGTCAACATTCTCGTCAATGTTATCAACGTTGTGCTTAACTTTCTGCTCATTTACGAAACACGTACCGTTTCACTGGGCGCGCTGCGGCTCACGCTGCCCGGCGCGGGACTGGGCGTGACGGGGGCGGCCGTCGCCACCGCCATCGCCGCCTCGGCGGGCGGTATTTTGATGACCGCCGCGCTGTGGAAAAACGAGGCGGCGTCGCCGCGCGGCTTTCGCATCGCACTCGACCGCCCGATCATGCGCGACTGCGTGCGCATCGCGGTGCCCGTCGCGCTGCAGCGGCTGACGGTCAGCTTCGGCATGGTCGTGTTTTCCGCGCTCGTTACCAGCCTCGGCACCATCTCGATTGCGGCGCACTCGCTTGCGCTCAACGCCGAGGAGGCGTTTTATCTGCCCGGCTACGGCTTTCAGGTCGCGGCGTCTGCGCTGGCCGGCTTTGCGCTCGGCGAGCGTAACGAACGCAAGCTCGATCTGTCGTCACGCGCCTCCATGCTCATCGCGTTTGTGACCATGACGATCTCGGGCGGGCTGCTCTTTCTGTTCCCCGACGTAATGATGTCTGTGTTCAGCCGCGACGCGCGTGTCATTGAAGCGGGCGCGGCGGTGCTGCGCCTCGTCGCACTGTCCGAGCCGCTGTTCGGCGTCGCCATCATTTTAGAGGGTGTGTTCAACGGCGTGGGTGACACCAAAACGCCGTTTTGGATTTCGGTATTCTGCATGTGGGGCATCCGCATCGCGCTGACTACACTGTGCATCAAGGTGTTCCATCTGGGCCTTACCGCCGTCTGGCTGTGTATGATCGCCGACAACGTCGTGCGCTGCCTCATGCTCGGCACGCGCTATGTGCGCGGGCGGTGGAAGCGTTCGCTTGGGCTTGGAGAGCCACACATTGCTGTTTGAATTTCGCTGCGCGATATGCTATGCTTAGCGCAGGACAAGGAGGGGTGCGATGGACGAGCGCATGCAGAGCTGCTGCTTTTCCGGCCATCGGGTCGTGGCGCATGCCGATCTGCCCGATATACGCCGCAGATTGCGCGAAACGCTGCAGGGACTCTACCTCGGCGGCGTGCGTCAGTTTTATGCGGGCGGCGCGCTCGGCTTTGATACGCTTGCCGCGCAAGAGGTGCTCGCACTGCGCGAAGTGCACCCCGACGTAAGGCTCGTGCTGGCGCTGCCCTGCCCTGCGCAGAACGCCGGCTGGCGCGACGGAGACGCCGCGCTTTACGAATACATCCGTGCCCATGCGGACGAGGTGGTGTGTGTGTCAGACCGCTACACGCCTGACTGCATGTTTGCCCGCAACCGCTATATGGCGGATCGCAGCTGCGTCTGCGTATGCTATCTGCGGCGCGTGCGCGGCGGCACGGCTTATACCGTTCACTACGCCGCGCGAAACGGCGTGAAAATTATCAACCTTGCTCAATAACGGAGGAACAAACATGGAACGTGCTGCTGCAATTCGCGCTTTTCTCACCTCGCACCGCGAAGAAATTGTAAATGATACGCTGACGCTTGTGCGTGCTCAGAGCCCCACGTCGGACCGCGCCGCGTGCGAAGCGTGCGCAGACGCCGTAGAGGCTCTCCTGGTGAAGCGCCTCGGCGCTTCACCCGTCGCGGTTTATCCGCAGGAGCGCAACGGACGCCACCTTTACTACATCATCGGAGAGGGAAGGCGCGCCGGATTGCTCATCGGCCATTATGACACGGTGTGGAACATCGACGCGCTGCCCCTTGTCGCCACGGAAAACCGTATCGCGGGGCCGGGCGTGTATGATATGAAATACGGCATCGTCGCCGCCGTGTGGTCGCTGCTTGCGCTGCGCGAGCTGGGACTGCTCAACCGCTCATACGGCTTGTTTTTCAATTCCGACGAGGAGATTGGAAGCGGAAGCTCTCGCCCCATTTTCGAGCCGGTCGCGCGCGAGTGGGACAATGTGCTTGTGCTCGAGCCCGCGACCGACGGTGCGCTGAAATCGGGGCGCAAAGGCGTCGGCGCGTTTGACATTACGGTACACGGCGTCGCGGCGCACGCAGGCAACGACTATGAAAAGGGCCGTTCGGCCGTTCTGTCGGCTGCCAAGCTGATTGAGACGCTGCACGGACTGACCGACCTTTCGCGCGGCACGACGGTTGGCGCGCAGCAGCTGACCTATGAAGAAATCGCCGCCATCGTCGAGGTAGCCAACATGTACGGCGTGCATACCGCGACGCACGCGCACGGCACAAATGGCATCAAGGCCGCTGTGCGTGCCGGCGTCACATCGGTCGAGCACGGCATGATGCTTGACGACGAAGCCGTTTCGCTGATGGTCGAGCACGGCACCTACATCGTGCCCACCATCATCGCGGCGGAGCGCATCATCGTAAACGGCGAGAAAAACGGCATGCCCCAGTGGGCCGTCTCTAAGGCAAAGCAGGTCCTTGAAAACCACAGGGCCGGTCTTGCCAAGTGCCGCGCGCGCGGCGTCAACATCGCGTTCGGCACCGACGCGGGCACACCGTTCAATTATCACGGTAAGCAGGGCTACGAATTTGAGCTGATGGTTTCCTTCGGCTTCACGATGACCGAGGCGCTGACCGCCGCGACGCTGACCAACTCGAAGCTGCTGCGGCTGAGTGACACGATCGGTACGCTCGAGCCGGGCAAGCAGGCCGACCTTGCGGCGTTTGACGGCGATCCGTTTGAGGATGTGGCCGCGATGACGCGCTGCGCGTTCGTCATGCGCGCCGGAAAGTAAATCAGCTTGCAAATTTAAAGGCTTTATGATAGAATCCCTTTGGGAATGTAAGGGGCATGGTTTTCCATGCCCCTTACCCAAACTACCGCTCATTCACTTCCCTTCAGAATCATGGAAATGCTGGGATGCCTGATGCTTTAGCGGATGCTTTTCATAAGCAAAAAGAATAAGCCTAAAGGCTTTTTCAATAAGTCGGGGGCATGGCTGTTCCATGCCTCTTTTTGAAGAAAGAGAGATAGCATGGAGCAAGGTTCCTTTTCCACACTCCCCCTTTCGCCGGAAATTCTCCGCGCGGTTGGGGACCTGAATTTCACCGAGATGACGCAAATTCAGGAGAAAGCCATTCCCAAAATGCTTGAGGGCTGCGATTTAATCGGCCGCTCGAGCACTGGCACGGGCAAAACGGCCGCGTTTGGTCTGCCCGCCATTCAGTCGATCGACCCCTCGGCGGAGGGCGTTCAGGTACTCGTCATGCTGCCGACGCGCGAACTCGCGCTGCAGGTGTGTGATGAACTGCGCAAATTCGCAAAGTATAAAGAGGGTGTGCGCGTCGTGCCCGTTTACGGCGGCGCAAACATCGCAACACAGATCACGCAGCTCAAGGGCGCGAAAATCGTGGTCGGCACGCCGGGCCGCATCAAAGACCACCTCAGCCGCCGCACGCTCAAGCTGGGCACGGTGCGCCTTGTTGTGCTCGACGAAGCCGACGAGATGCTGAACATGGGCTTTTTAGACGACATGAAGACGATCTTGCGCCAGACGCCCGATACGCGGCAGACCGTTTTGTTTTCTGCTACCATGCCGGGACCGATTTTGCGCCTGACCGAGCGTTTCCAAAAAAACCCGATCATGATCGAGGGTGACGACGGACAAACCGCGTTCGACCTCATTAAGCAATATTATTGCGACATTCCTGCGCGCAAGAAAATCAGCGCTGTTCTTCGCCTGTTTGAGATGCAGAACATCACACGCGCACTCATTTTCTGCAACACCAAGCATATGGTCGACGTGCTGACGGACAAGCTCGTCAAGCGCGGCATGCTCGTCTCCGCGCTGCACGGCGATATGCGGCAGTCGGCGCGAACCGCCATCATGAAAGAGTTTAAGGCGGGCAATGTCAACGTGCTCATCGCGACCGACGTCGCGGCGCGCGGCATCGACGCAAGCGGCGTCGAGGCGATTATCAACTATGACTTCCCCCAGAACCCCGAGTATTACACCCACCGCATCGGCCGCACGGGCCGCGCGGGCAACGCAGGCGCCGCCTATTCGCTCGTCGCGGGGCACGGAGATTTCTTTGAGCTTGCCAACATCGAAGAGGCGACGGGCGTTGCGCTCGAGCCGTTTGAAATCACTGACCTTGAGAGCACGGAAGAAGACGGCCTCGGCCGCGCGCGTGAAAAGTCTCCCCGGCGTGACGACGGCAGCCCACGTCCTCCGCGCGCGCAGCAGGAGCGTAAGAGCGTGCGCGCCCACCCCGCAAAGCAGGCACCGTCTGTCACCGTCACGCTTGACATTGGCAGCGACCACGACATCACGGCGACTCATATCGTCAACGCCCTGGCAGACAGCGGAGCAGACCGCCGCGGCATCGGCGACATTACGATCGGCGCGGAGACGACGACCGTCGAGCTGCCCGGTGACTTCGCCAAAAAGCTGCTTTTGGGGCAGCCGGTGATTGCAAACGGCTTCCTCGTGGAGGTCACGGGAGACGGCGCAAAGCCCGAGCAGCCTGCCGCCGAGGCGCCCAAAAAGCGCCGCCGCCGCAAGCCGTCCGGCAAGAAGGCTGCAACCACGCCTTCCGAAACGCCCGCAGAGTAATAAAAAGCGCAAAACTGCCGTAGAGAGCTCTCTACGGCAGTTTCTTTTTGCCTTTCGGCATGGTGAGTTTGTAGCTGTGCTCAATCATGTCATATAGCACATCTTCCGGCGCGGCACCGATGTGTACGGTATTCCAGTGCTGCTTGTTCATGTGATAGGCGGGGGCCACACCTGCGTAAACCTGCCGCAAAAAATCGGCACGCAGCGGCTCACACTTGAGGTTGATGCACAGTCCGCCCCGCTCGTAAATAAACGCAAAGCTCTTCCGGTTTGCGCGGTGGCGCATCACCGCCCACGCCTCCGGCGCGCCCGCAAGCTCATCAAAAGGGTAGTCTTCATAGGCGTCCGGATAGGTCAGGCAATAGTCAATCAGCTCGCGGCGCGTCACAACACCGCCTCCCATTCCTCCTGCCGGAAGCCTACAAGCACAAAATCTTCGCCCACCAAAATGGGGCGCTTGACCAGCATTCCGTCTGCGGCGAGCAGCGCAAATTGATCGTCTTCCGACATGGACGGCAATTTTTTACTCAGCTCCAGCGCCTTGTACTGCAGCCCGCTTGTATTGAAAAAGCGTTTGAGCGGCAGGCCGCTTGTCTCGTGCCACGCACGCAGCTCGCTTTCTGTGGGATTTTGCAGCTTGATGTCGCGCACATCATATGTTTTGCCGTGCGCGTCTAAAAAGGCGCGCGCCTTTTGGCAGGTGGTGCATTGGGGATAACAGACAAACAGCATGACGACATTCTCCTTTTTGCTTTTAGTATAACATACAAGCATCGAAAAGCACAGCCGTTTGACAGCTCGCGCCGATTCTGGTATTATAAATATCGTAAAGGAGTGTTACTGATGGACAAATTTATCCCGTTCGAGAAGCT
>MEFT01000099.1 GCA_001725215.1 Clostridium sp. SCN 57-10 | reverse complement strand
ATTTGCGGACGCGCAGCAGAAAACAAGCGCGGGAACGGAGGCAACGACCCATGACGGTGAGTAGACGCGATCAAAAGCTGCTGATGTTTGCGGCGGCGCTACTGATTTTTGTCGGCGGTTATACCGGCGTTTATACGCGCTATACCGCAAAGGCAGAGGCTGTGGAGGATCAAACGGCGCAGCTTGCGCCACGCCTTACCTTGCTGCAGCAGTATGCGGCCAATGAGAGCACCTATCGTAAAAAAATGGAGGAAGATTACGCCGAGATGCAGGCGCAGCTTGTGCAGTATCCGGCCGACGTGCGCCCCGAGGATGAAATTCTGTTTGCCTATGATATGGAGCGCGCGATTGGGCTGACGGTAAGCGGAGCCTCGCTTTCCGAGGCGGCACCCTTCATGATGATCGAAAGCGCGAAGCCTTCCGCATCTGACCCCGCAAAGCATGAGTCGCTGCGTCTTGTGGTATATAAGGGTTCGATGTCGTATGTATGTACGGCGGGTTACGAGCAGATCAAGCGCGCCGTTGAGTATGTCTACGCGTCACCCGCGAAGGCCGCGCTCGACAGCTTGAGCCTGAGCTATGACAATGAAACCGGTAAGCTAAACGGAACCATGGCGATCGACCGTTACTTCATCACTGGTTGGGATGATACCTACCGCGAAACACCCGTACCCTATGTGCCGACGGGAACGCCGAATATTTTCCGCACGATTCCGACCGTGCCCGCACAATAATCAAGGCAAACAGTATAGAAAGGAGGGAGAAGGGCATGAAACATAAGCGCACAAACGGCGGATTTTCGCTGATCGAGCTGATCGTCGGCGTCGCCATCATGGGAGTCATTGTCGCGCCGCTGCTTCATGCCTTTGTTACCTCCGCCCAGATTTCCGCCAAGAGCAAGAGGATGCACGATGCGACGATGGCGGCGCAAAACCTCGTTGAGGTTACGTCGGGCAGCTCGGTGGACTTGGCGCTGACAGGCATTCCGTTTTTGGGCATAGGCAGCTTCCAGACTTACCGCCTGAACGGAACGGTTTTTGAAACGGCGGCAGACTCCGGCGTCGCGGGCGTGCACTATCTGGGCCTTGAAAATGTGGCGTCCGGCACAAGCCGGTTTGACGCGATGATTACGCTCGACACGCGCGGCATTGCCGCAAACGATAAGCCGATCGCGCGCTATACGCCGATGGACGGCGTTTACATTCAGCCGCAGGAAGACGATCGAAATCCTGACCTGCTGGCTGCGACCGATTTTGCGGATCAGGCGACCATTCTGAGCGGCGAAGACATTCAGCCCTCGGATTTTCTCTACGATATGAGCCGTGTGATCGAGATTACGGTCGATCAAGACGAGGTGCAGAATCTAATCTCCGTTTCCACTCGCTACACCTATCGAGCAGACTATACGTATCTGAACGACTTGGGCGAGCGGCAAAACGTAAGCCTGACGACGGCTGACTTTGAAACCAATTTTTTCAGCGTCATCGAAGACGGCACCGAGGAAGTCATTCAGTCAATCTATTTCTTTTATTTTCCGTGTTACAGCAACGATGAGACCATTGCTATTTATAACTGGGATAACGTAGCGAAGCAAAAGTCGCCGCGGCTTAACCCAACGCAGCTGCAAACCAAAGAGGAAAATTACCGCCCCGGTCTGCGCCTGTACGAAACCGGCGCGGGTCCGAGCGAGCAGCCGTGCATTTCGCTGTATACTAACCTCGCCATCAATCTGGTCAGCCATCTGAAGATAAGCCCTGATATTCCTTACCGCGTTTACAAGGGCCCTTATCGATATTATTACGGCACGTTTTCCGATCAGTTGGTGGCCACAGAGCCGCTCGAGCGGCTTTATCAGATTTCGGTAGATTTGTACCGTCCGGGGGAAGATTTTACGCCGGAGGCGCATGTGCTGCACTTCGACGCAACAAAAACAGACTAGGGAAGGCGGTGAGCGTGATGCGCAACAACAAGGGATCCACCATCATCATTGTGCTGATCGCGCTTGCGCTTGGCAGCATTCTGGGAACGGTTCTTCTGTTCAGCTCCTACACCGGTTATCAGATGAAGGTGATGGAGCGCGGCAGTAAGGAGAATTTTTATGACGCGGAGCAGGCGCTGAACGAGATTCGTGCCGGCATCCAAGGCGCGGTGAGCGATGCCGTGGCAGACGCCTATTCGCGCGTACTGGTTGAATATAACACGGCTCTTGCGGATCCCGAAGATTTTTTTAAAAGGGAATTTCAAGATGCGCTGTATGTGTGGGAGGACGAAAGCAGCCGTGCGCTGCTTAACCGAATCGGTGTTGTGTCTACCTACAACATACCGACGCTCGAAGGCTTTGTGTCCGATATGCGCGGTGTCACCATCCAGGGTGACAGCGTCGTGACGAACGGCACGGATGATATTGTGCTCAAAGGCATTCATGTAACGTGTATGCGCGGTGGCTATGTCAGCCGCGTTTCGACCGATGTCCGCATTATGCTGCCTGACTTTTCCTATACGCCGTCAGAAGTGGTTCTGACGGCGGTTCCTGACTTTACCGTCATTGCCAAGAACGAGCTAATGCAGCAAACAGGCGGCTCTGTCGTGGTTGACGGCAACGCCTACGCCGGGCAAATCTCCGTGCGCAACAACAGCAATGAAATGCTGATAGGCGATGCGAACAGCTTTATTTGCAAGGGAAATATCACGGTGTCAAGCGGTGCTGGATTCGGCGTTGATAACCCCGATAAGGCCTATGCCCTCTGGGCAAACGGCATCCGGCTGGAAACCAATGCAACGCTTCAGCTGACGCAGGATTTATATCTGGCAGATGATCTTCGCCTTGCGGGCAGCGGTGCTGCCGCCACGCTGAGCGGGCGCTATTTCGGCTTCGGAAACTCGCTGACCGATCCGTCGCGCAGCAGCTCAGTGCTCGTCAGCGGCAAAAACACGGGAAGGCTTGATATGAGCGGCTTGCGCAGTTTAATGCTGGGCGGCGTCAGCTTTGTGTCCGGCACCAATAACAGCAATGTGCTTATGGGTCAGTCGGTTGCCGTAAAGTCGGATCAGATTGCCTATCTTGTACCGGCAAATGCGGTCACCGGCGGAAAAAATCCTTTGATCTACCGTACTGACGAACTGGCCGGAGTAGACCTCTCCGCAAACGTAAACCTTGCGGCCTTCGTGTGGGAAGACCGCACGCTGGGCAGCTACGTTGACGGCGTTCAGGTGATTACCTATCCGCTTGTGGGCAACCAGACGCTGGTGTATTACTATCTCCGCTTTGCTACGGCTGAAAAGGCAAGCGTATACTTCCGCGATTATTTTTCGCACAACGGGCAAGACATCGAAGGTTATACCGCGCAATATACGCAAGGCATTCTGGCGGCCGATGGCGCCAAAAGCGATACGGCGGGCAATGTTATCACGTTTGATCATAATGCCCTTACATTGAGTGGCACGCCCAGCTCTGTTTCGACCAACGTGTGTACCCGCCTGCAAAACATGTTTGCAAACCTATGCACTACGCTGTCATCCAACGTAGGCGGTACGGGCGACGTGTATGACTACATCGTCAACACGACAAAAGTAAATGCGCTGATCGCGCCGCTGGAGTTTCAAAACGCATCCGGCGCGGTGGTTGCCATCATTACCCGCGCTCCCGTGATGATTGACAGAGCGTTTCTCACGCGATATCCCGATATTAAGGTTGTTGTCACAACGGATAACGCCGTCGTCAACAGCACCGGCTTTACCGGGTTGGTGATAGCTGGCGGAAGCATCGAGCTGCAGGCGTCGTTGCGAGCAGACCGCGTCGGAGTTTCTGATGCGTTTCAGTCGCGGCTTACGGTGGACGGCACAGAGGTAACGCTGCTCGACTATTTGAAGCTTGGCTCAGAACTCAACGAAGCGGCGGGCGGCATTGAAAGCGGCGCGCTCAACTGGGATCTCGAGAGCATGGTGAAGTTCTCCGGATGGAGCAAGAACTAACAAGATGAAACGGAAAGGAGATACCATGCAGCGCAATAAGGGCTTTTCTATGATAGAGCTGATCGTCGCCATCGCGCTGCTTGGCATCGCGGTAACGCTGATCGGCGGAAGTATTACTCAAATATTTTCCCTTGACCAGCGTCAATGCGCCAACGAACTCAACTCGGCTATTTCGCGGTGCAAAATCGGAGCGATGAGCCGTGCCGGAGACGTATACTTAAAGCTTTCGGTATCAGGCGACGGGGTCTTTTGTACCTACTATGAAAACGATACGCAGACCGAGCAGCGGAAGATCGGTAAGCCGACGCTTACGATCTCCTATACCGATGACGCGGGCGTGAACCACACCGTCACGGAAGCTGCGCCGCTGTATCTGTCTTTTGTTCGCACCACGGGTGCGTTTCTCAAGGTGGGAGACGCGCAAAGACTGGCCGATCCCGCGGCGGCGCCCGCCGACTACTACTGCGAAACCATTCATGTCGGCGCCTATCGGGTCGAGCTGATCCCCGTGACGGGTCGCCATGACGTGGCGCGATAGGGGAGTGCGTGATGAAAAAGAGGAATCAGGGCTTCTCCCTCATCGAGCTTATCGTAGCGTTCGCCATTCTCGGGGTGGTGGCGCTTATCGTGCTGGATTTTACGACGAGCACGGCCAACACCTATCGCATGGTTTCCAATGATTTGAGCCTTCAATATGAGGCGCAGCTTACCATGGGACAGCTGCAGGAATATCTCATCGACTGTGATGGCGGGATCAGTGTGCAGGGTAACGAGCTTTATATCGTTTCGGAAAAAGAAAGCGGTGGTTATGTAACCCATTGCTTTTCCTACGACGCAACCAAGCGCGAGCTGTATTACAGTACGGGCGAGGTGAATCTTGACGGCACACTTGCGACGTGCGCATTGGGCGAGCAATACCTTTTGGCACGAGACTTGAGCGATTTTCAGGTTAGCTATAAACGAAATGATACGAAGACAACCGTTTCCGTCAAGTTCCACTTTTTGCGCGGCGAACGGCAATATACATCGGAGCAGTCCATTTTCATTCGTAACGAGATTACAACGGCAGGAACATGGGATACGTTACTTCAACTGGTTTGTGCATAGCGGCAAAAGGAGTGAAGCACATGAAAAACAGCGGACCGACCCGGAACAGGCGCGCGCGAGCGATTTGCCTCGCGCTTGGCGCGTTGCTCCTGATGGGGTTTGTGGCGCCGCCGCTTACGTCGCAGGCAGCGCTTTCACTGCCGCATATTCAAACGATCTTAAATGCGGGCGGCGTGTTTAACATATTGGAAATCCTCCCCGATGAGCGCACGGGATCGCTCGGATATTATGTGGCGGGGCAGGAACCGGTACGCGGCTGGAAGGATGAGCTAGCAAAGCTCTTGGGCAGCGCTGCGCGCCGGGCGCGCGCTACTGAAATTTTTGGCGGTCTGACGGCGAGCGGAATGCTGAGCAATGGGAGTACCACGCCGCTCACTCTTACAGCTGCCTATGACGAAAAAATGCCGTGGGAGACTTCGGACGCATCATATGAACCGCTCACGCTTAACACGGAGGAGCAGGCGGCGGTTCGCGGCGTGATGACGCCAGCCTCTAACGGCGCCTACACTGAGAGATATGAGTATCGGCTGAATAAAAGCGGAGCCGAGAGCAACGTCCAAAATATCATCAAGTTTGAATATGTTGCATCCTCCGCTGGAGCTGCCGCTTATACGGGAACCTATTTTTATGCTCCAGCGTTTATCAAGCTCGAAGACGGAGACGATTTAAGCGGGCGTGCCAATATGGCGCTTTATGAGCTGAGGGATGGTGTGTATGTCTACGCCGGTACGCCGGCGACGCTGGGCGGCGTGCTGTTCGGCTCCGAATACTACTATGCCTCCGCGAATCCCGAGCCTTTCGCGGGCTACGACGCCGCACATCCGTATGCCGCCGTGGCGGATGGCTTCCGCACGGTGACGGAGGGAGAAACAGGTTACTTTGATCGCACAATCACCGGATATGCGCTGCTTGGTACCGGCGGCACGCATAACCTCACGCTCGGTGGGACGGCCGACGTGACGATTTTTTATCGCAAAGTGCTGATTACGGGTGGTTACCGCAACAACAACTGGTTCTTAAAGCATGTTCTTGACATGACGGATGCCGACATTGCGAATCCGGCGGTTCGCCGCCCCGATATCCTCGTGCGTACGGTGCGCGCCTCCAACGTGACGGAAGCACTGGTGCGCGGCGCGGGGCTTGTCGTGCTGTCGTCCGGCTTCAGGCCTATTGCCAATACCGCAAGTCCCTATCTTGCTTATTCGGCGGATGGCGGCACCAATACGATGAGCGAGACTGCCGCGCTTGCGCTGTATAACGAGGTGGCGAACGGGCTTCCGCTGCTCATCGATCATCGCATAATGGATGTGGCGCAGCCCAGCGCGCGCCTTAAAAAGCTGATTCAGCTTTGTCTGCGCGACAAAACAGTACGTACACCCATCGTCGGCATCAACTTTGACGCAATTGCGTCGGTAACTGCGCCGGCCGAGTTTACCACCGATGCGGACAAAAGCTTTGTCAAAGACGGTATTTTCTGCTTCCGCGCACCTTTCAACACCGGCGCAGTAACGCTGAATGACTTTGCGTCGCTTTCTTTTATAGAGCCGCTTGCGTCCGCCATCTATAACGCTGGATTTTCTGCGGTTTTTGCGGAAATCCAATCGGAAAACTTTCTGCGCCGTATCGACGGCGTACAGCAGCTTCCCGAGGTCGTCACGACGGCAAATGTGATTCGTTATGTCATCAATTATGCGGGACGCCGCATTGTGTCAGCAAAAACTTCACTGCAGGTGCTTGAGATTCAGCCGGCAAAGACGAATTCACCGCTGACGGCGGCGACGGTCAGCACGTGGAGCAGCATTCCCGCAGCCAATATCAAGATCACAACCATGACGAGTGCTGAATTTGCCGGACGCATTGAAGACATCAATGAGGTCTATGATCTGGTTTACATCGGTTCGGACACGACGAATATCAACGCAAATAACATACTGAACAGTGTGGATGGCCGGGCCTACAACGCCGTCGGCAGTACAGTGCGCACAAATCTTACTATGACGGGCTTGCTCGACCGTGATTACTTTAATGAATCCCCTAATTACAATGCAAATGATGTCCCCACCGCACCCATCGACGGCCGCTACAATTATAACGGCGTAACGAGCAACGCCAACCTGATGCGGTTTTCCGGCAATGATATCCCGCAAAGCAAAGCAAATGATCTAATTAACTTCGCAAAAGCGGGTTATCCTGTCATCCTCGCAAACGACCTTACCGTTGCGGACGCGTTGAACACCACAGGCAATGGGATCGGCGTCAATACGGCCGAGGTGGACGATAGCTCATATTTTTATAGTGCTTTGCACGAAATGGTGCGAAAGGGCAACGTGCTGAAGCAGGCAAACGCAGCTGACATGCGGCCGTACCTGCTCGTATCCAAGCCTGCCATTCACATGCTGGAAATGCCGCCCGTCTATGTGGAAAACGGGCCTACGCTGACAAGTGGTATACTTACTTATCAGTTCACCATCGAAAACCAGACCGATCCAACGCCGCGCGAAACCACCTATGACTGCAGCCTGTACATCGACTTGAACGCGGACGGGAGATATGCCGCGAATGAGCGCATCAGTGATATTGAGATTCTGCACGACGGCAACGTTAAACCGGCAAATGCCTCAGGCGGCTGCGGGTATCATTCCGTGGAAGCTGGCGGTCATCAAAAACGGAGCAGGCAACGAACACATTCATGCGTCCATCCAGGAATACACGCGTATCCGTCCGGCGACGAAAAAGGTGATCAACGTGCTGCAGATTGTGCAGTCCGGTGCGGACCGCCTCAATTTGGCAAGCAATGCGATTTATCGGCAATATATCAGCGACCTGCAGGATTTTGATATCCGCCTCGCATCGATTGACACCAACACCCTTGCAGCGAGGGGCAATGAAAGTGCTATCTTTAGTTATTTGGATGGCTATGACATGCTGCTCATCGGCTTCAACGATACGTACGACGGTATTTCGCAAAATTCCGCGCTGGCAATTCGGCAGTTTATTGACAGCAAAAAGAGCGTGCTGTTTTCGCATGATACGACGTCGTTCTACTCGCTGCCAAACAGCAGCTATCCTCGCTGGACGGGTGAGACCAACGGCACCCAAAGCAATCTGGGAACGGGCTGGAGCTTCAGCAACGCAACGCGTATCAGTGAGACGACCAGCTCGGTGTCATTCTCCATCGCCGCGGCAAACCGTGGTTACGTCTCTCAAAATATATCGCTTGGTGCCGGGACGTACATGTTTACATTTTCTAAGTCGGCCAACGCGCATATTGATATTACGGGAACGGGCATCAATCTGGACGATGTAAGCAGTGGTACGGGATTTACACTGTACGGAAATACCACTCTGACATTCACCGTCACGGCGGATAATGAGGAGCAGGCATCGGTCAACGAAATGAAGCTTGTGCGTCAGGTCGGCGAGAGCGGCGAGCTTGGCACAGGCTGGACAGAGAGCGGAAACGTAAGTGTTTTGGATGAGACGACAACAAGCGTGAGTTATTCGGTGCCCCGACGCACCACCGGGACGGTGACGCGCACGGTAACCTGGCTGGTTACCGGCACGTATATGCTTGATTATAGCGGAAGATCCAGTGGGCAAACGCTCACCGCTAACGGTAGTACAATCACGTCATCTTCGATGGCATTCAGCGTAACGGGCAGCAGCGCCGTGATTGAGCTGGAGCCCAGCAGTACCACAAATCAAAACCGCACATTGTCGTTGAGCGGCCTTATGCTTGCGCGCGTACCCGGTACAGGCGGATGGGGAGCCGGTGCCAGCACTTCGACGAATGACTCGGTTACGATGAACCGGAACACCACCGCGTCCAAGTCGCTTATTCTGCCCGCCGGAAGCTATGATTTTGAGTATACGGCATACAGATGCACAGTGTCGATCAGCGGAGCAAATGTGGTGCAGGACGGGGAGACAGAAAACGGCGGCATTGCGTTTACCGTAACTTCACAAAGCGCTGTAACCATTACCGTGAGAAGCAACGATACTAGTTATACCAGAAGCGTCATCGGCATGCGTATTTACACTCGTAAGATGGAAAACACGCTGGTGCCGGCGAACTGGTCTTCGGCCAATGTGAGCAACGTTACGCAAAGTACCGGCAACGTGTCGTTCCGCAACAACATCACAGCGGTTGTCGGCTCTGCGACGCGAATCGTCACCAATTTGACGGCGGGATCGTCCTATACGTTCAAAGCAACCAACAACGACAGCAGCGTTGCGATCACACTTAACGGCGTGCCGGTCAACGGGAGCTATACGTTTGTGGCGCCGAGCAATCGAACGGCGATCATCGTTGTCACATCCTCGAATACCAATACATCGTCGGCAAAAACGGTATCGGTTTCCGGTATGACGATCGGCCTTGCGGGTGTACAGCCGACTAATTTAAGATATGACATCGGCAGCGGATGGGGCTATTATTTCAATACCGTGATACGTGATGCGGTAGGGCTTGACCGCTACGGCGTAACCTCAAAGGTGCTGCTCAGCGGCGGCGAGCAGCTTAGGTCGGTTGTTCGTTCGGGCGGTGAAAGCGTTAAAGCGAACGAGCAAAAGATTTTAAGCGCAGCCCGAGGCATTTCCTACGCGCCAAACACGGGGAAAACGGCTGTGGCAGATGAAGCGCAGGGCTACACCAACTATACGCTCAAGCGCTTTGCAAACGCCAGCGCACTGAGCAACAACAGCTCGAGCGACGCGGGGCTGTCAAGTGCGCAAAGGGTTTCTCAAGTTAATAAAGGGCAGATTACAACCTATCCGTATGACATTAATCTGGGAAGCTTCAGCAAAACGTCGGGAATGGCTGCTACCATGGACGTCATGTCGACGCATGAGCAGTATTTCCAGCTTAACATGCATGCGGATGACGTGGTGGTGTGGTACTGCCTCTCGGGCGGAAACTTTGACAGCAATCCGAATGACGTTACCAACGCGTATTACATTTTTAACAAGGGCAACGTAACATACACCGGCGTCGGCCACTTTACAAGTACGGTCACATCGACCTCCGACGCATTCCGTGATCGCGGCGTATCAAGCGGGCGCACAGACGCCATCCGTTGAAATACGCGATCCGGACAGCACCGGATATGCACTTGATGCAATGTATTTTGTGGCGGATGATTATGCCCAGAACGGTACGACATTCGGAACGAGCCGACAGATTCTGTTTAAGATCAGTGACCCAAATTTGTCGACGCAAAAGGCTATTATGCTCAAATTTTACTATACCAATGCGGCTGGCGTTCTAACGGAATTTACGCCGTTGGGTGAACAGGTGGAATACGGTACGTCTGGCAGCCTGCCGGCAAGCAGCGACGCCTTCCGCGGGAACGTGCTTTATCGCATCACGCTGCCCGATGAGGTGCTCGGCGTAAACGGACTGGGCAATACAAGTCTTGCGAAATTAACCGTAACGGTGCGCGTGCTCACCAGAGTGGGAGACGCCGCGACCATGCAGGCAGAAGATTCGCTTGATTTGATTAAAATCGGCCTGTTTGACTTACGGTAAAAATGAAAAGCTCCCGGTGCTGTTCAGCACCGGGAGCTTTTGTATACCATCATCGATTGGACATCGCGCGCAGACGCGCTTTGTCTCGCAGCTCGATGCCGCCGCGTGAGAGCGAAACGGCGCCCTCCTGCTGAAAATACTTGAGCATCCGCGTGACTACTTCGCGTGCCGTACCAAGGTGACGAGCAATTTTTTCGTGGGTCAGCGTCAGCATATTGCTGCCTTCAATCGCGCTTTCATCCAGGAGGAAGCCGGCAAGGCGTACGTCAAAGCTCTTGAACATCACCTGATCCATAATCCACATTACATCGGAAAAACGTGAGGCCATTACCTCGTTGGTGTAGTTGGCAAGCACGGCGGAGCGCTGCATCACCGCGCGGTAAACGGGTACTGGAATGGTGATCAGAGAGCCCGCCTTTTCAGCTTCGATGGAGAGATCAAATTGAAGGCTGTGCATCATGCACGGCGCCGAAAGCAGGCAAAAATCGCCCTCAAACAGACGGTAAAGCGTAATTTCCTTGCCGTCCTCCGACAATA
>MEFT01000098.1 GCA_001725215.1 Clostridium sp. SCN 57-10 | reverse complement strand
CATGGTGATCGATTCAAACAGAATGGAGCACGCCGGGTTAAGCACCCTATCAATGCTTACGGGCAGAAAGAGATTGAACAGCTTGATTGAAGCGGATAGAATGCCGACGAGCATGATGCACGCAGCGCGGCCAGTTTTGCGATATACCTGAAACATGAAAAAGCTGGCGAGGGGATACCAGATAAGCCATCCGACGCTGAACGGAAGCAGATGCAGAACATATCCGACGGTCGCTTCGACCACGCCCCATAAACCGCCCCAGATAAGAATCGTAAACACTATAAACCCATCTTTGAAACCATGTTTCATCGTCGTCGCCCCTTTCATACACATCAAACTATATGCGGCAACGATACGATGATTCGCGTAAAACGCAGGGCGGATCGGGACTTCACTTGTATCTAAAAACGCAACAGCCGGATGCGCATTGGCGCGCCCGTCTGTTGCGATGGAATAAACTGTTCGCGGTGTCAGAGAACTGCGCGTATATCAAACGATACATGGGGTTTGCGTGTGGTTACTCTATTTTGCAAACGGATCATGGTCTGGATCAGAGTCCCAACTATATTCAATGTGCTCGGCAACTTCTCGCGCCTTGTCCACGCCGAATTGCTCTGCCACAAAACCTAAAGCCATATCGATTCCCGCAGATACTCCGGAGGATGTATAATACTTTTGATCGGCAACCCATCGCGCTTTCCCCATCCATAGAACCTTTGCATTGACCGATTTAACCCAGCCAAATGCCTTTTTATTGGACGTCGCTCTTTTACCATCTAAAAGCCCCGTCTTTGCAAGCAAGGCAGAGCCTGTGCAGACCGTAAGACAGTACGTCGCCTGCATGGCGGCCTTTGATAGACGCTCGATGAAATCGACGTCATGAACTAAAGTTCGCGTTCCCTGCCCGCCCGGAATGAGCAGGATTCCGCGGGGGTTGATACGGTTTATCTCTTCGGTTAATACCCTGACGCCCTGCTTGCTTCTCATCGTTCCTCCGGTCATCGAAATATAGCGCAGGCGATAAGCGTCAATACGCCCAAACACCTCTGCAGGCCCAAAAGCATCCAAGGTTTCAAAATCGGGGAACAGCAAAATGTTTACATCCATCGGAAAGCTCCTTTTCGTATGAGAGATAAATGATCGCGCAAAGTTCTGAAAATGCAAATGCCACTGCACGTATCATATCAGATTTTTTCGTACGAAGAAAGATGTGTTTAAACGCCGAGCGGTCAGGACGTAAATCCCGACCGCTCGCGTTTTGTTTTACTTTTTTATTTTCCCAGCAGGTTATACAGCACCTGTGCCATTTCCGCGCGGGTTGTGGTGTCTGTCGGGTGAAGCATTCCGCTGTTGCCCGAAACCGTACCGGACTTGACCAGCGCGGTCATGGCGTCCGTCGCCCAAGAGGCGATAGTGCCGCTGTCCGTGAAGTCGGAAAGCGTGTTGCCGGATACGTCGGACGGCAGCTTGTGGAGCGCCTTGAGGGTGTTATACAGAAGCGTGAACATCTCTTGACGGGTGATAGCGTTGTCGGGCCCAAACTTGTTGCCGCCGACGCCGTCCGTGATGCCAAGCGCCTTGGCCGCCGCAAGGTAGCCGGTGTAATAGGTGCTGCCTGCGTCCGCGAAATTATCGGTCGGGTTCGCCACCGCAGCCACGCCGTAGGCGCGCAGGAGCATGGTGACAAACTGGCCGCGAGTCAGCGTTGCGGCGGGGCTGAAGGTGGTTGCCGTTGTGCCTGACGTAATTCCTCGCGCCGCGAGGAAGGTGACGGCGCTGTCATACCATGAGCCGGATGCCACGTCGGTGAAGCTCACCTTATGGTAGCCGACCGCGTAAAGCGAGAAGTGGTTTGTTTCAAATACCACCATGCCTGTGGCAGCGTCGTAACGACCGTTTGACACCGTTTCAAGATCGCCGTTTGCGCCGATATAGTAGATCACAATCGCGTTGGGATTTTCGCCCGCTGTCGGCACATAGGGAATCGAAACGGCGGCCGTTCCGTTGAGCTGCGAGATGGAAGCGTTGCCGTTCGTCACGCCGAACCGATACACCGGCCTGCCGCCGACGGCCTGCTTCACTGCGTCGGAGAACGTAGAGGAGTCCGCTTTGGCAACCGTAACGGTCACGTCGCCGGAGCCCGCACCGGAGAGCGTTTTCAGCGCAGCCGCGTCAAAGCTGACGGAGCCAAGACCGCTGGAAACGGTGAGACTGCCGACGCTGCCGGAGACAAGGCTTTGCACGGACGCGTTCGGGATTGTCGCGGCAACGGAGCTTGCGCCGGAGGCTCCGCTGATCCGGATTTCCACATTCGGCGTGCCGTTCGCACCTGCCGCCGCCTGTGCCTTTTTCAGCGCGTCGCTCATCTGTCCGGCGGTGACGGTGCCGGTCGCCGCGCCGCCCGAGATAGTGGGCGTCACCGTCGCTGTGGCGGTTGTGCCGGATACGGTGGTAACCGGCGTCGTCTCGGTGTCCGAGTCGGGCACGCTTGGGCCGATGGGCGCCGTATACTTCGTAATCGTCCCGATGGTGAGATAGCCGTGCGCGTCGACCGTCACGTCGATGGTCGCCTTGTGGGAGGACGCATCGACAATGGTGATGGTCGCGCTGCCCGCGCTCCGGGCCATGATGCGGATATAATTCTCGTGCGCAGCTGCGAAAACCGCATCACGATTGCTTGAGCCTGCGCCGGTTCCGATGAGGCCCAGGGTTGCCGTGTCGTTGGGCAGACTTTTGTTATCTGTCATGGCAAATAAGTTCGAGGTGTTTGTAAAGTCGACCGTTGTGGTTGAACCTTTCTCCATTGACCGCGTAAAGGGGTTTATCGTTCGGGAAACGCCTGGCGATATTTCAGCGGTTGCCCAGCAATTCGGCTGATAAAGCGGCATCGGGTCAAGGCTGTAATGACCGCTTGCATCTGTAATGGCAGAGAAATGCTCGTCGTAAACCCAAACGGTGATACCGGGGAGCGGCACTCCGGCGGCATCCGTCACGGTGCCGGAAATTTTGCCGAGCCCGATGACATAGATATGGGCAGAGCTGCTGCTGCCGGTATAATCGTAGTAGGCTTGTGCGATTACCGGTGTGGAAATCAGCACATCATCCACAAGAAATACGGGCGTGTCGCTGTCCGCTGTAAAATATCCGTTTATACGCGCCGTACCGTTGTTCATTGCCGCCGCGCCTCCGCTGTGCGCTGCGTCTCCGCTCGAATAGGTGACTTTTGCCTGTGCGACCACGTTGCTGTACGTACCGTCGGCCACAATGCCCCAAGCACTCTGGTCCGAACGCGCGATGAGATTCCACACCTCTATCCGCGCACGGCCAGAGGCATACCCGCCGATGGCTCTGGATGCTGTATTGTCGTCGCTGGCTACATCTTGAAAGGTTGCGGTTGCTTTGGTGTCGCCATTGATGTAGATGTAGCTAAATCCTTCTCCTTGTCCTCCGTATGCCGCCGTGCCGCAGGCGAAGACTCCGCTGGCGCTGCTGCTTCCGCTGACGGCGACCGTGCCGCTATTTCTGGCGATACAGCCGTAAACATTATATAGGCCGCTGGCTGTGACATCGTAAGAAACATATACACTGCTGGAAGGATCCGTTGCGGCCGCGCCCGCGACAACATTTGCAACGTCACCTTCTCCGTCATTCGAATCGGAATAGTGGCCGACACCCGTCGCAGAGGCGCTGCCGTTAATCTGCATCGTGCCGCCTTGCGTCGCCAGCGCGCCGTAAGCACCGCCGTTGACGCTGGTTGCCAACACGTTGCCGGCCACATCGATATAGCTTTGCCCGGATGAAGGTGTGGTACCGGCATAACCTGTCACCCAGGCTGCGGCGCAGTCGATTTTTTTCGCAACGCCATCGATGGCGACAGAGATGCTTCCAAGAACTTCAATCTCGGCACCGTCTTTAGCGACTACACCATAGGTTCCCTGCGGGGAGGGGGCTGCACCCTCCTCGGGCGCTACATTCACATTTTCAAGCACCTTGGCCTGAGAGAAGTCATCAATATCGGCTGCGGACACACCCTCGGCAAATACACCCGCGCCGCCCTCACCGATTATAGATACGTTTGTCACGGTGGCGTCGCCACCGCCCGTGACGGACAGGCCGTTTTGCCTGGCTTCAATATTAATCACCGCCGGGGCTTCCTCCACAACTGTCAGACTGCCGCCAGCGACAGATATGGCCGGTGCGGTACCGCTGGTGCCCGTGATCAGCGTGCCGTTTTCAGCCACCAAGCTTGCGCCGTCCGATACTGACAAAACGGTGCAGTTTGGCGCCGAAAGGCTTACGGTATAGCCGCCCAGATCGAGCGTAAGCTTTTTCCCAATGGTGATGGTGGCGTTTGGCTCAAGCGCCTCATTCACATCACGAAAGGCCTGGATCGTGTCTCCGTCCTGCGCGACTTCGACCGCCTCCGCCAGCGTGGCGCGCGGCGTCGCGGGGCCGCCGGTGTGGAAAACCAGATAATTTATGGGTTCGTCCGCCAGCGCCGTTGCCGGCAACAGCGCAAGAACCATGCATACCGATAAAACAACGCCTAAAAGCTTTTTTGCCGTTTTCATTTGATGTTTCCTCCTCATAACTTGGTGTATCATTTTTGCGCCAGCTGGAACAGCTCATTCACCGAGATTTCCACTTTGTTGTCCCAGCGGATAAAGCTGCCGTCGGTGACGGCCCGCCGAAACAGTTCCTTGTCAGCCAGCATACCGAATCGAATCGTTTCCAGCCTGCTTTCCAAATTCAAGGTAACACTGCTGCCGTTGTCCAAAAGTACCTCCAGTCGGTAATTTTCCTGCGGCACGAGGCCGGTGATTTTGCTCATCCACTTCACCTCCGGAACATAAAAAATCCACCGTACCTTTATTGTACGGTGGATTTTTTTGGACGGATAGTACCCGACGGGTACTCTTTAAGACTGCTTTTAGTCGATGAACTCCATGTGCTGCCTGAGCAGACTGCGTGAGTTGACCTCCAGTTTTTCAAACACACTTTTCAGATATTTTTTTACCGTGTTTTCCGAGATGAACAGACGCGCTCCGATCTCCCTATTAGAGAAGCCTTCGGCGGCCAGACGTGCAATCTCGGCCTCACGCGCGGAAAGCCGTGGCCTGCCATCGCTCAGGCATGCGGCTTTGATTCGCGCCACAGCCTGTTGATGCGGCGCGTACAGAACCATAATACGGCCGATCGCCTCGTGGTATGCCCCGTCGCCCGACAGTGCGTCGAGAATGGGCTTGATTTCTTCTCCGTTTTCCACGAAAGGCATCCAGATCTCGTCCGGCGCGGCCAGTGCCAGCGCCTGCCGCATGGCTTCGAGCGCCTCGGCTCGGCGGTGGAGTCGCTGATTTGCGGCCCCCACATAGATACAGGTGTAGATGTTTGCCAGTGTACTGGGGAAAATCGCAGCAATTGCAAAAAACTGATCTGAGAGGCCGAGCAGCTTTGCGTAGTCCCCGCGCAGCAGCAGCGCCTTTCCGTAAATGATATTATAAAAGGCTCTGGTCGGAAAGAAGAGGCGGTTTGAGTTAAAATCGCCTTCCGCAAGCCATTTCGGAATGCTATCGGTCTGTCCAAGGCAGGCGTCGATGAAACCGCGGCACAGGTCAACCGTATGAATGAGAACATATTGCTTGCTGCGTTCCACCGTTTCGTGTATCTGCCGTAGAAGCTCCTGAACGAGCGCATAGTCTCCCCGCGACAGCGCTATGCGGGCTTGTAAAAAGAACGCGCACAGCAGCATGTTGGGCTGGTTTGCCTCCTCGGCCAGATATAGCGCCCGATGCACGGCGATCTGGGCGCTTTCCGCGTCTCCTCTGCTGAAATGCCGCTCGGCTTCCATCAGATGCTCCGCGCCCATGCCGTGTCCGTCCGTGAGCTTGCAATAGTACGGCATGGCCTCGGTCATCTCGCGTATTTCCTGTTCAAGCATTCCGGTCTGCCTGTGGAACATGTACAGCACGGAGGGGGAGCCGAAGGTCCAGCTGCCGGCGGTGTCCATAAAGCCGGAAGGCTTTTTGAGCAGCACGCAGGCTCTTTTGTGGTGCTCTGCCATGCCTATAATGTCATTATATTTTCCGAAGCTCGTCAGCAGCTCCAGCTCGCCTGCCAGCTCGTCACGGTGTTCATCGTCCAGCCCGTCGGACTGTATCAGCTGCGCCAGCTCTTCGCAGG
>MEFT01000097.1 GCA_001725215.1 Clostridium sp. SCN 57-10 | reverse complement strand
CCGTTTCCGCCCTTTCCTGATAGCGTTGCGGCTCCGCCACCGCTTCCTCCGCTGCCACCGTCTGCATTTGTCGCGCTTCCGCCGCTGCCGCCCGAAGCGGAGAGCAGCGCCCCGAATGAAGTAACGCCCCCTGCAGACGCCGCGCCGTTAACGCATGTGCCGCCTTTTCCGATGGTGACTGCATATGTATTGCCCGGAACGACGGACAATGCGGCGTAAGCCATGTGGCCTCCGCCTCCTCCGCCGCCGAACTGTGTGAAGCTTCCATACACGCCTGCGCCCGCGCCTCCGCCTCCGAAAAGGCGCACGTTAACGCTTGTCACGCCCGCAGGGCACGTCCAGCTTTGCGACTGCAGTATCGTCTCGGTGCAAAGGCGTCTTTTGCTCCCCGCTCCGCCGGGGAATGCACTTACAATACTCATTTTATCCCTCCTTTATCGCTTACAGGGATATTATATATCTCATTTTGGGATATGTCAAGAATTTTCTTGCATTATATCTCTTATTGTGATATTGTTATTGCATCGGGAGTTGATAAAATGAACAGACTGAAGGAAGCACGCCGCGCAAAGCATATGACGCAGGCAGAGGTTGCGCGACACATGGGTATCTCACAAAACGGTTATTCCAACTGGGAAACGGGCGCACGCACCATCGATGCGGCCTCACTTTCCGAGCTTGCCGCGCTGTTCGGTGTTTCGGCAGACTATCTGCTGGGGCTAGACGCGCCCGCAGCGGCCGCACCGCTCGGTTTTGACGACTTCACCTACGCCATGTATGATGCGGCACGCGAGCTTACGCAGGAAAACAAAGAAAGGCTGCTTGAGATGGCGCGTTTTTTTCAGCAGCAACAGGAGAAACGGGATTGAACAAGCTGTTCGATATTTATGCGGACCTTCATGAAGCCGGCGTGCGCATGTTCGACTGCGAGGTAGGCTTTGCCAAAGCCGTAACCGTTGAGCTGGATGACCAGTTTGCGGTATTTATCGACCCGTCTCAGCTTTCGGACAGCGCCGAAGAAGCATGCGTCGTGGCGCACGAAGCCGGACATATTATGACGGGCGCAACCCATCGGGTAGACAGTCCTCTCGATCTTATCACACGGCACGAGCGGCGCGCCGAGCGCTGGGCTATCGAGCGGCTTTTGCCGTTTGATGAGCTTTGCTGCGCGCTGCGCGCCGGCATACGCGAGCCGTGGGAGCTAGCTGAACATTTTAATCTTCCGCCCGAATTCGTGGTTCGGGCACTGCATTTTTATCAAGAAACACGCGGTTTTTTATGCTCACAAACAGAAGCTCGGAATGTACTTGCATTTTTTGGGCATGTTGATATATAATGAAGCCATTCGAATAGGCTACACGAAAACAACAGGAGGACAGATTATGAAAAAGCTGATTGGCTTTGCCGCATTTACCGCCGGTCTTTCGGCGCTCGCACTGTTTGCGTTTTATTTCTTCAAGCTCAATCCTCAGTATCTGGAAGCCTGCAAGCGCACCCGCCACGCGGCGTGCTGCTGCTGTGACGAAGAAGAAATCTAATCCGCGCCGCCGCCTTTGGGCGGCGGTTTTTGCATTTTCCCTCTTTACAAGAAGCGCTTCGTTGTGTATAATAAGGAAGTCGCTTAGGGGCATGATGTAATGGTAACATGCCGGTCTCCAAAACCGTTCTTGAGGGTTCGAGTCCTTCTGCCCCTGCCAAAAGACATAGCTTTTCGCTAAGGAAAGGTTATGTCTTTTTTTGTGTGCAAAAATATGATACTAAGCATTAAACTAAAAACCCCTATTGACTCTCACATTGTGGTATGCTTTATACTACGGATGAGCTCAAGAAAACACATATATGTGAGGATACTAAAATGCTGAAAATAGGTGATTTTTCAAAACTCTCAAGGATCAGTATACGGATGCTCCGCCACTACGATGAACTCAGTCTGCTCACACCCAAGACCACGGATGATTTTACCGGCTACCGCTATTATGCGGAGGATCAACTGCCGGTGGCTGGCCGGATTGCGGCTTTAAAAGATATGGGCTTTGGTCTTGCGGCTATTGGTCAAATCCTGAAAAGCTACGACAATCCGCGGGCGTTGGCAGAATTTCTATCAGTCAAGCAAGCAGAGATGCAAATAGAAGCGGAGGAGGCGAATCGCCGTTTACTGCTCCTTGAAACAGCCATTAATCGGCTGAGAAAGGACGAAACTGCTATGAAATATAATGTAACTGTAAAAAGAATGCCAGAGCGATATGTTGCCAGTGTGCGAAAAGTAATTCCCGCTTACGACCAAGAGGGAATGCTGTGGGGCATTATGATGCAGGAAACAGCACATTTGGGGATGCAGATTGCCGACAACTGCAACAGCCTCGCCATATTCCACGATGACGACTATAAAGAGAGAGATGTGGATGTGGAGGTGCAGATGACCGTCAAGGGCAGCTATCAAAACACGGAAAATGTGGTGTTCAAGACTGAGCCTGAAATGGAAATTGCTTCAGCAACCTACAAGGGCAGCTACGATCAGTTGACTGAAGTAAACCATGCGGTGGCAAGTTGGGTACAGGATAACGGCTATGAATTTGACGGTATCATGTTCTGCATCTACCATGTCAGCCCCCACGAAACACAGAATCCGAATGAGTATGTGACAGAAGTATGCTATACTGTCAGGAAAAAATAGCAATCATAGCTGCAACGAAATACGGGGATAGATGATGAACGATATGACGCCATTCTAGTCTTCCCCTTGTTTTCACAAGTTGAATGCGCAAGTAAAAGCCCTGAAAGCACTGATTGTCAATGCTTTCAGGGCGGATTTTAAGGCTTATTTTTATCATTCTGTCAAGCAGTCTGTACTTCACCTTGAACATAAGCAATGGCCGCACAGCTACTACACGCATTTAGCTGCCGAATTGCCGAATCATGCCGCACGTCATCACATCAGCCATCTGCAACGCCTCCGCTTGAATAACGTCAAAATCTTTGATACTCTGTTCATATTGACCAGTTAGGATTTGCACCGCCTCGTTTTCGGTCATGCGCAAATGGTCAAGCAACAAATCTCTCCAAACGCGTTCTCTCCAAAAAGGATTGATGGACGCAAGAAAACACGCGATATCCTCGGCGTTCTCGTACCACAGCTTTCTCTGTTTCTCCACTTCCGCGGTGTCACCGGCTTTGGCGGCGGCAACTAATTTGGCTGCAATGAGAAGATGCTCGGTCAGAAGTCTGTCAAAGCGCATGGCGATTTGCTTGCCATACAACGGGCAGAGTTCAGCGGCAAAATCATGTGGGTTTTGCAATAGCCGCTGCGTTACAAATGGCAAATCCGGCAAGCTGAACGCAGTGCTGATCATAAAAAATCTCGTCCAAAGCACATGCTCTGTCCAAAGTCGTCTATTTGCATTCGATACCTGTAGCTGTGTGCATAACAGACCGCTCGAGGGGTCGAGAAATTGCGGAACCATAGATGTACTCCTTTGAAACATATTTGATGTGTTATGAAATTCAGGAGGCTTATGCAAAATGGAAGCCTCAGTCTTGTATATGCGAATGAGATGAAAATGTGAGGCGGCCGCGCAAGCACCCTTGGCTTTGCGCTCACGGGTCTTTGATCCGCTCGCCTCGCCCGCACGCGGCTGTTTTTTTGAAAAAAAATTTTGAAAACCTATTTACATTGGGCTACACATGTGATATACTCATCATGTCATAATAGACGCAACAATAACAAAAGAGGTATTCAATGTACAACGACAAAACAATCGTCTGCAAGGATTGCGGTCAAAAGTTCACCTTCACTGCCAAAGATCAGGAATTTTTCGCGGAAAAAGGCTTCAACAATGAACCCCAGCGCTGCAAGTCCTGCCGCGACGCCCGCAAGCAAAACACGCGTGGCAACAGCGGCGACCGCCAGATGCACGATGCGGTATGTGCTTCCTGCGGCAAAAACTGCAAAGTTCCTTTCGAACCCCGTAATGACCGCCCCGTTTATTGCAGCGATTGCTTCGGCAGACGATAAATAAACGAAAACACAAAGGCACATCTCCTCAGGTCTCTGTGTTTACGCCGATTCCTCTGCCTCGAACTGTGCGCGGTAAAGCGCGCGGTAAAAACCGTTTTGTGCCATCAGCTCGTCATGCGTGCCGCGCTCGACAATGCGCCCGTCGCGCACGACGACGATAAGATCGGCGTTCTGGATCGTCGACAGGCGGTGTGCGATGACGAAGCAGGTACGGTTTTCCATGAGCCGCAGCATCGCCTTCTGGATACTGCGCTCGGTCTGCGTATCGACATTTGATGTCGCTTCGTCCAGAATGAGCATGCTCGACTGCAGTAGCATGGCGCGCGCGATGGTCAGCAGCTGTTTCTGCCCTTTTGAGATGCCCGCCCCGTCGTCGGTCAGCACGGTGTCATACCCCTCGGGTAGCGCCATGATGTACTTATGGATGCGCGCGGCTTTGGCCGCGGCAATGACTTCGTCACGCGTGACGCCCTCTTGCCCGTAGGCGATGTTATCATAGATGGTGCCATGGAAAAGCCATGTATCCTGCAGCACCATGGAAAACGACCGGCGCAGACTGTCTCGCGTAACGCCGCGCACGTCGCGGCCGTCGATGGTCACAGACCCGCTCTGGATGTCATAAAACCGCATAAGCAGGTTGATGACCGTCGTTTTCCCGCTGCCGGTCGGGCCGACGATGGCAATTACCTTTCCGGCAGGCGCCGTCAGCGAGAAGTCGTGCAGAATCTCCGCGCCCGGCTCATAGCCAAAGCATACGTTCTCCAGCTCCGCGTCGCCGCGCACATCGGTCAGCGTTGCCGCGTTGAGCGCATCGGCCGGCTCGGAAGGCTCGTCGAGCAGACGCAGCACACGCTCCGCCGCCGCAAGCGCCGACTGCAGCTCGCTCACAATGTTTGCAAACTCGTTAATGGGGCCGGAAAACTTGCGCGAATAGAGCACAAACGAAGAAATATTGCCCAGCGTAATGCCGCCCGCCATATAAAGCAGCGCTCCAAAGATACTGATGAGCGCGAGCGACAGATTGTTGATGAAGTTGACGGCGGGGCCCGTCGTACTGGAGAAGCTGTCGGCCTCATAGTTTGCGTTGACGGCGTCGGTATTCTTTTCATCAAAACGATGCAGAAACACCTCCTCTCGGCTGTAGGCCTTGATGGTCTTGTGTCCGCTCGTCATTTCTTCCACATAGCCGTTGAGCTCGCCCAGCTTCATTGAGCGACGGCGGTAAAGCGGGCGTACCCGTTTGGAACGATAGCGGGTGAAGATGATCGACACCGGGATGGTCACAGCGAAAATGAGCAGCAGCCGCGGTGCGATGGACAGCATCATGAAAAACGAGCCGACGACCGTAATGACGCTTGCCAGCATCTGCACAAGATCGTTTGACAGCGACGCGTTAATCGTGTCGATGTCATAGGAAATCACGCTGATGATATCGCCCGTCTGGCGGCGGTCAAAAAAACGCACAGGCAGCGTGGTCAAGTGATCGAACACGTCGCGGCGCATGGCATACACCACTTTGCGCGACAGGCGGATCATCAGCGCGGCAAGTGCGTAGCTGAGAAGCGAGGACGCAAGGTAAAACGCTGCCATCAGCCCCGCGTAGCGAAATACAGTGGCAAAGTCAACTGAGCCGGCGCCTGGCTTGATCGCGTCAATCGCATAGCCGGACAGCTTCGGGCCGACGAGCGCGAGCGCGTTACCGCCAATTGAAAGCGCCACCGCAAGCGTAAGCATCCACCGATGCGCGCCGAGATAGTGCCACAGGCGCTTGAGCACAGACGATGTTTTGGCCGCCGGGCGCTCAAATGCGCCGCTACCGGACGGGGCTCCTTTTCCGCCTCCCATGCTCTGGCTCATTGTGCCTCGCCTCCCATCTGAATGTCATAAATTTCGTGATATGCCGCGCAGCTTTGCAGCAGCTCGTCGTGCGTGCCACTGCCGACAATGCGCCCTTCATCGAGCATAAGGATGCAGTTTGCCTGCATGATGGCGCTGACGCGCTGCGCTACGATGATCGTCGTCGTGTCGGCATACTCGCGCGCGAGCGACTGCCGCAAAAGCGCATCAGTCTTATAATCAAGAGCGCTTGAGCTGTCGTCAAGCAACAGAACCTGCGGATCCGCTGCAAGGGCGCGCGCGATGAGCAGGCGCTGTTTCTGTCCGCCGCTCAGGTTGCTTCCCTTCGAGGTCAGTTCGGCACCAAAGCCGCCGTCGCGTCCGGCGATAAACTCCGCCTGCGCGGCGTGCGCCGCACGCTCGACATCGTCATGCGGCAAGTGGCGGCCGAAGTCGATGTTTTCCGCAATCGTGCCGGCGTAAAGAAAATCGTTCTGAAACGTAACGCCGAACATGGTATGTAAAACCGGTTTGGGGATCGACGCGATCGGCCTACCGTCGATGAGGATTTCGCCCGTATCGGCGTCATAAAAGCGTAGCAGCAAATTTAGGATGGTCGTTTTTCCGCTGCCCGTCGGGCCGATGATGCCGAGCGTCTCGCCCCTGCGCAGCGCAAAGCTGATTCCGCTGAGGTTTTCGTATTTCTTATGGTAGGAGAAGCCTACATTGCGGAACTCGATGTGATATTGGCTTTGCTCCCCTTCGCACACGGGCAGCACGGGCAATCCGCCCGGCGCATCAAGCACCTCTTCGATGCGTCGCGCACTCGCCGCGCCTTTGGAGTAAAGGTCAAACAGACGCGACACCATCATAAGCGCGTTGAGAATGATGGTGAAATAGCTCATAAATGCGATGATTTTACCCGGCCCCGTCACGCCCGCGTTGACGCGGTAAGCGCCGACGACGATGACGAGCGTAAGCCCCAGGTTAAGCAACAGGTTCATCACCGGCCCTGTCACCGCCGTCAGCGCGCCCGCGCGCGCCGACCGCTGAGCCACCTCGCGGTTGATTTCATCAAAACGCGCACGCTCGTAGCCGCCCTTTGACAGCGCCTTGACGACGCGCACGCCCACCATATTTTCCTGCACCTTGCGCACCATATGGTCAAGCGCCTGCTGTGTTTTGGCGTAGAGCGGCACACTGCGTCCCGAGACCCAGAACACGACAACGGCAAGCAGCGGAAGCGTGCCAATGAGCACGAGCGTGAGCACCGGCTCAAGCGCCATCGTCACGGCGACACCGCCGAGCAGCAGAATAGGCGCGCGGATGCCGAGCCGCTGCATACGGTCTATCATTTGGTGCACATAATAAGTGTCGCTCGTCAAGCGCGAGATGAGCGAGGGAATGGTAAATCCGTCTGCCTGCGCGCACGAAAGCTCCATCGTTTTCGCGAACAGGTCGTGACGCACCGCGCGTGTTATTTCGCGCGAGGTGCGCGTCGCCATGCGGTTTGCTACCACGTTGCCGACGAGCGCCAGCGCGGCGCATACGATCATCAGCACGCCCCAAAGATAAATGCTGTACATGTCGCGCGCAGGCACAAATCGGTCGAGGATGACCGACAGCATCCACGGCAGTAAAAGCTCGATGATGGTGGCCGAAAACTTAATGAAAAACTGAAAGCCCATCTGAGCGAGATAAGGCTTTGCATAAGCTAGTACTCGTTTCACTGTGCACCCCTCTGTTCCGCGAGCAGCGTCTCAAACGTCTCCGCTTTGTGCGCGACGCGCTCTAGCAGCTCACCCAGCGTGTTTTGCTCTTCTTCGGTCAGCTCGCAGAGCACAAACCTCCGCCAGTCTCCCAAAATGCCCTCAAGCCGCGGCAATACGGCATGCATTTTATCTGTGGGATACACCTTCAGCGCGCGGCGGTCGTTTTCACACGGACGGCGCTCGATGAAGCCGTTTTCCTCCAGCAGCGCGAGCTGACGCGCTACATTACTCTTGTTGACGTGAATACGCGCAGCAAGCTGCTCTTGCGTCAGCCCCGGGTTGCGGCACAGCGTCAGCACATAGGGGGTTTGATAGCCGTTTAGCCCGCTGCCCGCAAGGCGCTCGTCGCGGTAAAGCGTCGAACAGCGAGCCGTGGCGTTGATAAACTTCATAAAGCCGATCATAGTCTCCTCCGTTGTCTTACGATCAAATTCGTTGCGCCCGCAACATTTTGTATTGTACGCCCGTTTTTGGCATCTGTCAAGTCTTGATATGCATGGAAGCGCACCATACGAAGAAAGAAAAAAGATTCCCAAAGCCCTGCTGGCTTTGGGAATCTGCTGTGCATAGAAAACTGCCGTCTTTATATCTGCGGACGCTCGGGCGGCACGGCCTTGGCGCTGCGCTTGCCCGATTTCACTTTACCCGAAAGCTCGGGCACGGGCGGCGCGTCGTTTTTGGGAAAATGCGGTTTGTGATTGCTTTCCGTACCGTGCGGGTCTCTTGGGTCGGGTCGACGCATACCTGCTTTTGCCATCTCATTGCCTCCTGCTTTTTGTCTAGTATGCCCGGAGCGCTGTAAATGATGCGGTCAGGAACGCAGCAGACGGATGCGCGCGCGATAGTCGGGCAGTATGGTGGCGAGGAGTGCGTAAAACTCTTTTCCGTGATTTTTATGCACGATATGCGCCAGCTCGTGTACGACGACATAGTCGATGGCCTCGTCTGGGTATTGCATGAGCCGCCACGAAAAACACAGCCTGTTTTTGGCGCTACAGCTGCCAAAACGCGTGCGCGCGTTCGTAATCGTGATGCCCGTGTGCGAAAGCCCCATGCGCTCAGCATAATGCGCGACGCGCGCGGGCAGCTCGGCGCGGGCGCGCTGCTGCAGGGAAAGCCGCTGTGCTTCGGTCGGCTCGGGATGTGCCTGCGCGCGTGCCTGCTGCTGCGCCTGCTTTGCGGCGATCCATTCTGCGTGCGCGGCGACGAATTGCACGATGTCACGCTGCGGGCAGCGGCGCGGTGCGCGCACTATCACCGTACCATCGCGTGTGATCTCAACGGCAACCGTGCGGCGGTTCGACCGAACGAGCGTATAGGCGGGCAAACTCTGCGGTTCCATCCGTGTTCTCCTTACGACTAGAAAATTTTGCCGCCGGATAAAGGCGGAGTTGCCCCGTCAGCGCGGCAGGGCGACGCGCGGCTCCCCATCCTGCTCGGGCAGCGTGTCGGGGATGGTGCCGTCAAACTCGGTCATCGTGTTCCAAAACCGCTGCGGCATGTGGCTGCGGCGGCATACGGGGTTATACCGCCCCTCAATGGCGACGGTATCGTAAAACCGCTTCCATAGCGCCTGAAATAACCGCTCCTGCGCCTCTGCGGGCGGCAGGTGCAGCTCGGTAAGCGGCACAATGCGGACGCGCCCGCCGCTGTGAAGCAGCGCCTCCCCATGTGTGCGGTCATAGATTAAAAAGTTTTCCCCCGCCATACGCTGGCTGAAATGCGTATGCAGCAGCGTCAGCACCCGGTTTTTCGGCTCGATCTCAGCTACGAAAACGCCGCCGCGTTCGGAAAATCGGACAAAGCCCTTGAGCAGATGGCTTTCATTCAGCACCTCACGCGACGCCTTCCACATCGGCGCGACGGCGGCGTCGGTCAGCATACGCGTCACGCGAGGCCCGGTTTTGTAACCGAGTCGCAAAAAGCGAAGCACCGCCATCTCCCGTTCGGGCAGGCAGGACAGATAAACCAGACGTACGAGCGTCAGCGCGTCGGTTCCCAGCTTTTCCGGAATCGAGCGCAGCACACGATCTGCCTGCTCCTCGTCTGCGGGAATGTGGCGAATGGTGCAAAACGTTTCCTGGCACGCCTCTTCCGCCTCGATGGCGGCGGGTGTTTCACGCCGATACACACTTTGAAACACGCAGCACATCATGCCCTCAAAGCTGCCGTCGTAGCGATAGACGACGCCGGCTCCTGTGTCCATGCCCAATCCTCCTTTCCTTCAAACAAAGAGAGCTGGCGCGGGCCTTCAAGCCGCGACAGCGCGTCATCGCTGAGCAGCGCGCGCAGGATGCTCTCATGCGCAAGCGAAATGCCGACCATGCCTTTGCCTGAACAAAGCAAAAAATATTTTGCGCGTTTGAGCACCACGCCGAGCTTCTTGAGTCCGTCAAAATCAAGCCTTCCCGTCTGCCGTGCGGCGACGATGCGCTTGGCGCTACGCGGGCCGACACCCGGCACGCGCAGCAGCTCAGACAGAGATGCTTTGTTTGCGTCCACCGGAAAAAACTCCGGATGACGCAGCGCCCAACAGCATTTCGGGTCGACGTAAGGGTCGAAGTTCGGGCAACCCTCGTCAAGCAGCTCGGCGGCCTCAAACTCGTAAAACCGCATGAGCCAATCGGCCTGATAGAGCCGATGCTCGCGTAGCAGCGGCGGTTTTGTATTT
>MEFT01000096.1:9298-10936 GCA_001725215.1 Clostridium sp. SCN 57-10 | reverse complement strand
AGAAAGTTCTAAAATCATGTTGTGCACGCTCTTCTCATGCCGCAGGGCATCAAAAAACGCTTCTTTCTGCGCTTCGTTTGTAAACCGGCACACTTCGTCGAGCTGCATGCCGTGCAGTTCTGCCGCCGTGCACCCCGAAACATCTTCAAATGCACGGTTCCATTTGAAGACACGCTGATCTTCCATTGACATAATCATAGTGGCATCCGGTATGGTTTCAAAAAACATTTCAAAACGGTCGCGCGCCTCTTTCACCTCATGCAGCGCGCCTTCCAGCTTTATGACCATGCTGTTGAACACATCGGAAAACTCGCCTAAAAAATCGACGCGCTGTGAAAAATCGCCCGATGCAACCGCCTTAGTCTGCCATGTCAGATTTTTTAGCGCGGCCTGCAGGTTTTTTATGACGCCGATGACATAACCTTTGCCCGCAATCCGGTAGGACAGCTCACCGAGCCCAATGGAGCGAACGGCAGATCGGACGCCCCGCAGCAGCCCGTCGATCTCCTCCATGCCGTCAACGACGCGCAGCTCATTCGGCAGCTCATCGGCAACGACAATGTCAACCAGCATAGCTCTGATGTATGCGATTGCCTCTTGCTCCCGGCAGTTCATCAATCTTCCTCTTTCTCGTGCGGCGTCGTCTTGGCGTAAAAGCGGCAGGTTCGGTCGCCGGTGCACCAGCAGTCAACCTCCCGCACATAAAACGGAATCCCCGAAAAGCTTTCCAGAAGGGCGCTGATAAAGCCTTCATCGTAAGTACAGATTTCGCTGCCCGTCTCGGGCATTCCCGAGCAGTCGAGATCTTCGGAAATGGTAAGTGTGCACTCGCCCTTTTCAAGATCGAAATCCTCGATTCTGAGAATCCCGATTTTCAGTTCTCGCAGTACCTCTTGCAGCTGGCTGGTAAAATCGTGAACCTCCGTCGTCGGACGCATCATATGGCGATAAAACTCCACTCCCGCCAGCTTGCCGGCCTCGTAAAAAATTCGGTCGGTCTCCTGGGTTCCCACCGTTTTTTCAATGACGTCGCGAAACGTGAACTGCAGCAGACGATACATCTCAAGCCTGGTTGTGCAGCCAAGATTGGGTCTTCCCAACTCGATGTCACCCAGCAGATCCCAGGTAAACTCATATTTTCTGTCCATAGTCATTGCGCGCCCTCTTTTCGCCATTCGTGATCGCGAAGCCCTGCCAATATGGCAGGTCACTCCACCATTTTTTCCTTGCATTATAACATAATATACCGATTTCATCAATCATTTGAGCGCTTTTCCCAGTAAAATTTAATACAAATTCTCACTTTTAGACACGAAAAACCGAAGCGGCTGTCTCCCGCTTCGGTTTAAACGTCATTCTGCCTACTGTTTGTGCGCGTCCGCACCCCTTGTATGTGGATAGAGCGCGGCATGGAGCTGCCGCCGTATTTCGGGCATACGCGTTTGCTCAAACTGCGGATGGTCTCGAAACCATTTCATATTGAGCGGCGACGGATGGGGCAGCACATACGCCGGCTTTTGGCGCAGCTCCCTGTCCTGAAACGCGAGCGACGTAATACTTTCTCCGGGGAAAAAGAGGGCGGCGGCATATCCTCCGACGATGAGATACAGCTCGCAATCAACCAGCTCAAGCTCGCGC
>MEFT01000096.1:0-9249 GCA_001725215.1 Clostridium sp. SCN 57-10 | reverse complement strand
CCCGTGCTTTGCCGGGGTAGCAGTGCGCCGCAGACGCAATATAGAAAAGCTCCGGATTGTAAAATTCCTCGTCGGAGATCTGATACCACGCGCCGCGCAGCTTTTTACCGCTTAAATCGTCAAACGGCCTGCCCGTTTCGTGCACGCGGCGCGACGGCGCCTGGCTGATGTGCATGACCCTTGCGTGTGCCACTCCCTGCACAATGGGGCGCGGAACACGGCCAAATTCCCGCTCGCACAGGCGGCACCGCAGGATGCCTCCCTGCAGATCGGTAAGTGCGCGTGCCCGCTCCGCAGCCGTCAGTTCCATTTGCCCCGCTCCTTAAGCCAGCGCGCAGACTGCCGCAGCGCGGCGACTGTTTTCGTTTCCACGACGCAGCGGCAGCCGCCACGAGCAGCAGCTTGCAGGCGCGCCGCAAGGTCGATTTCTCCCGTACCGAGGGGCAGGTGATTTTGCGTGCCGACGGCGTCGTGGATATGAAAATGTGCGAGCTTATGCTCATTTTGCAGAAGAAACGGCATGTCCGACTCGCGTGCGGCGTGCGAATGCCCGATGTCCCAGGTGAGGGCAAAGATGGGACTTTGCAACAGATAGGCGATCGCCTCGCGCTCAAACGGCGCAAACCCGCCCGTGTTTTCGATGGCGATGCGCACACCGCTGCCGCCCGCCCACTGCTCGCCAAGCAAGCGGAAATGCCGTATGCTCTCCCAATACTCCTCGCGGTACTGCTCGAATAAATACAGCTTGCGGTCGGGCAGCGTAACGTAAACGCCCTTATGCAGGTGCATATTGATGAGCGGCATACCGAGCGCGCGGGCAACCTCGACACATTGCCGCACCGTGTCGCGATACGCGGCGGCAACGGCGTGGTTAAAGTCGCACACATTCATGTTTTCATCCAGATGAATGGTATAGTAAATGCCGTATCGCGCGGCTGCGTCTCGCAGCGACGCGAGATCGCGCAAGCGCTCGATCTGGTAAGGCGGAAAATTCATATTAAGCTCAAGAAAAGAAAATCCCAGCTCGCCGCAAAGCCTTGCGTTTTCTTCAAAGCCGGGCAGCTCTGCCAGCGTGGGCATGCCGAATTCCATAGTGCCTCCTATGCTTGTGTCAGGTCGATCCAATACATTTCGGTCACGGCGTCGCGCTCTTCGTCATACCCCTCTCCACCCAGCACGCCGCCGTTGCGCATGGCAACCGCCGCCGACGCGCGGTTGCTTTTCAGGCAGGTGATGAGCACGCGCGTAAGCCCGAGAGCGCGCGCCTTGGGCAGCAGCAGCGCAAGCTGGCGCACGCCATAGCCTTTACCGCGTTCCGACGGACATACGCCGTAGCCGATGCTGCCGCCGTCGCGCAGCAGCTCCTCCGTCAGATGGTGGCGCAGCTGAATGGTGCCGACGATTTTTCCATCCGACGCCCGCACGGTGAAATAGGTGGTGGCGGGCGTTTCGCACTCGCTGATCTCTCTGCATTTGGCCTGCTTGATGCTTGCGAGCCACGCGTCGTAATCGGGATAGCGTATAAAGCCGCCGCTTCCGTTGATGCGCGCCTCGCCGTGCTCGATGTAATCGCGCTTATAGCGCAGTGCCTCCGCCTCGTGTTCCTTCGATACCTCGGCCAAAAACAGTTCTTCCATCCGCTATACCCGCAGCAGCCCGCGAAACGCCCGTCCGCTGTAAAACGAGGGCGCGCTGTTGTGATAGACGAATAGTTGCAATCCAGCTTGATGTTTTCGTGTCAAACTCGCCCAGCTCCTGTAGCGCGCGGTACTGCTGCTCGTCAAGCAGCTCGACGCCCATATCGCGCGCCATGCCAACGGCGTTGCCTGCCGGATGAATGCCCTTCTTCTCCCGCTCCGCCTGCCCTTTGGCGTCATAGCAGATGTTCATGCGCCCTGAGGGCGTTTCGGGCGCGCAGTCGCAAAACAGATATTCTCCCGTGATTTCGTCGTACCCGATTACGTCGGGCTGACCGCCGGTACGCTCCATTTCGGCGAGCGAGCGCAGCTTGTCCGCGCGCGCTACCAGGCGCTCTCGCACGTCCTGCCACGCAATGCCCGCGTGGCGGGAGGAATTTGCCTCAAAGCGAAGCCCGAGTATTTCGAGCAGCTCCAGATCCGTCATCATACCCCTGCCTTTCTGTTTGTTAAAAGAGCATGCTTTTCACAAGAATTCCGATGATAAACAGCCATATGGCCGCGACAGGAATCGCATAGCGCCACTTTTTCGGTCTTCCGCCTTGCCACATGTTCGCCGCTTCCGCCCTAAAACGCTCAAACACATCGGTCGGAATGAGCCGAATCGTAAGCGCAACGAGCATCGGCAGAATGATCACATCGTCCAGATAGCCGAGCACGGGGATAAAGTCTGGAATCAAGTCGATGGGCGACAGGGCGTAGCAAACCGTTATCCCCGCCAATAGTTTAGCCGCCGGCGGCGTATCTTTGCTTTGCAGGCACAAAAACACAGCCGGGATATCCGCTTTGAGCCGTTTTGCTCTTTCTTTTATATTCATGGGCCGGCGTTCAGTCCTTGGCGTTGTACGCCATACCCATATAAGCGTCGCCCGCGCGCAGCTCGTCCAGCATTTGTGCAAGACGCTTTTGGCGGGTATCCTCCCGCTTGGCGCGCGCAATCCATCCGAGGTAATCGTTCTGCTGATAGGGCGGTCTGGCGCGATACCTCTCCCATAGGCCACTTTGCTCAAGCGCCTCCGAAATGAACTCGGGCATCGGATACCGCTCCCGCGCCGTTGGTTCGGCGTAGGTGGATACGCTGTTCTTTGCCTGTGCCAAGCGCCAGCTTACGATGTCCCGGATAAGCTGATGGTCAAGCGGCGCGTCCAGCGGGAGCTGAATCGCGCCTTTGCTTGTCTTATATCCGGCCAGCCGCTCGGCAAACACGCCCACCGCTTCTCCGCCGGGATAAATCCCGATATGGTTTTGAAACGCCGCAAAGTGAATGATATTTTCGCCCTGCCAGAAGGTCGGCATTTGCCAAGACATTTTTTCCGTCGCGTCGGGCGCAGCGGCTCGGATGGTCGCGCGAACTTCTTGCAGCAGCGGGCGAACATCCTCCGGCCGATCGGCAATGTAATCGTCGACGCTATTGATTTTACCGCAAAAATGATGTTGCCCCTCGTTTTTAAACTCCCGTGCGCAGTTCGGGCACTTCCACATAGCAATACCTCCTCAGCAGGTCCATTTGATGTTTGCGGGATTCGGCTCATCCTTCACCGCGACGGCGCGCAGAGATGCCGCCAGATCCGTGCACACCTCCTCGGCAATCGCATGGTAGGCCTGGTCAGTGGCGTTCGTCCCGATGCGGTCATACGCGATCGCCGCCGCGCCATAAAAGTAAATACCCAGCGCGTGCGACAGCGTATGCACCACCGCCGCGCCCTGTCCGCAGGCACGGGCGGCGGCTTGAGCAGCGGGGTCTGCGTCAAGCTCTCGCGCGGCGGCGTGGCATTCGTTCAGAATGATATGCTTGACTACCGGAAACTTTACGCTGCCGTCAAGATACCCTCGGGCGGCGTTCAGAGCGTTTCGTGCTCGGTCATCCTTCGGGCAGCGGCGTTCAAAGATCGGGAGAATGTTTGCCTCGGCGTAGCCGAGGTACCAGCTGCAGATCGTCGCCTTGCTCTGGGTTTCGATCAGGCGCTTGAGCGCCACGGTTGACGGCGCGTTCACGTCGCCGAGCATTTTGCGAAGCTTTTTTGCCATCGTCAATCCCTTTCGCGTATCACAACTCTGACACTGTCGCCCGGCTGTTTTCCGATTTTCGCGCGTATATCCTTGCGGATTCCGATGATATAGCACACCGAGCCATCCGCGTTCTTTACGCCCATATTGACGATGCTGCCCTCATACGGCTCCCCATCAAACTCAGCGCGAACTTTCACCCGCCCTTTGCCGAACTCGGCGCGCACATCGAAGGGAAACGGTACATACGCGCCGCCTTTGTCCGCAGGCCGGATGATCGCGTCATACTCGTATTGCTTTGCATTCATAATACCGCTCCCCTGTCCTGCTATATACCGTCGCGCCCCAGCTCTTTTTCCAGCAAATCGAGTGCGAGCCGCAGCGCCTTCACGCGCCTGTCGTTCAGCGTCTTCTGGGAGGACTGCAGCTTGCCGCCCTCCTGTATCTTCTCGCATTTATGCAGGGTGGAGGCAAGGGAAACCATTGCCTCCTCCAGCTCCTGCTTTGTATACTCGCCCATTGTGATTCGCCCCCCTATTCTTAACGTTCGCGCCGCCCTCAGATGAGCTTTTCTTTCCGCATGCCTGCCGTTGCAAAGCGCCATGCCGCCTTTCTGTTTGTCAGCCAGGCAATGAGAACGTTATTTTTGGTATTGCTCAACATTCTGGGCACCAAAAACCGCGCCACCGTTTCGGGCCGGTCTGCCAGCGCGTTGAACAGCTTGACGAACTTTGCGTCGGCGATCACCTCAGACCGCTCTCCGTCGGGTGTTTTCGTGATAAAGTCGGTCAGCATCATGCCGGGCGACAGCCGCCCCGCGATGACGCACGTGCCCTCCAGCTCCTTGGCAAGCGCCTGCATAAAATATCGCAGCGCGCGCTTGGTGGTGCCGTAAAGGATAGTTTTGCGCTGTATCATACCGTCGGATCCAAGGCCTTCCATGCTGTATATCGCGCCCGAGCCCTGCTTCAGCATTCCCTCCGCGGCAATTTGAGAGCCGAAGATCATACCGGTCAGATTGGTGTGAATGACATTTTCCGTGTATGCTTCTCCCGTTTCCCACACATTTTCGTGCGGTACGTTTTGCCCCGCGTTGTTGATCCACACGTCGACGCTGCCCCACCGTTTGCATGAGGTATCCCAAAGGTTTTGCAAGCTCGCTTTTTGCTGGACGTCACACGGGATATAGATGTAATTTTGCTCATAGGGCTTCAGCTCGTTCCGAGCCGCTTCGGGCAGCTCTTTCCCACGGCCGGACAGCGTAACACTGCATCCGGCCGCCAGAAATTCTTTTGCCATGAAAAGCCCTACGCCACGTGTGCTGCCCGTGATCACCACATGCTTCATAGGCGCGCCTCGTTGTTTTCGTGCAGCCATTGGAGCACAGGGGCAAGGTTTTCCTCTTTGACCCCGTCAAAACCGTTTTCAATAATGGAGATCGCTTCTTCGATTTTTTCGTCTTTATCCTTACGTTTTTTCAGCATATTGACAAACATGGTAAGCATGATTTTATCCATGCCCTTCACATCTTTTAGCGGGAAGCATCCGCCGCGCAGATAAAAAAACGGTATCGTTTCAATCTTGTTGCGGGAAATCACCGTTTGGGTATCGGGCTCCGCGGTACGACTCGTGCCCGAGCCGCATACAGCCTTGATGTTGCAGCTCCGCACCCGATCAAGCCCTTGTATCTTTCCCGCCTTCATCCAGCCGAGAAAGATAACTTCTTCCTGCCTACCAATTTGGGAAGCTTCTTTTGCCAGAATGACTTTCCATTTCGTTTTCGCCGCGAGCATCTCTGCATACCGTTTCGTAAACCCCGTTTTCGATTCATAAACAATGACCATACATGATTCTCCTTACGCAAAATTTGGCTCGCTGTTTTGCGACCGATTCCGGATGCTCTCCGGCATCGTGTTACTGTGTCTTGAGTGTAATTTTACATTTTTCGGTTTCCGGATTCAAGTGTCCCGGGAAATATTTGTTTCGCCAAAACGGCCGCTCGACTATGGCGGTGTGGGCATAAGGCACGCCATCAAATCCATACTAATTGCGAGGTGAATCAGATGGCCAAAGACAGTCAGCTTGATCCCAAAAATATCCGCAAAGAAAAATCCGGCGGCGGACCCACCATGGCGGAAAGCGGGGCGGATGGTGAAAGCAGAAACTCCAAAAAGCAAAGTGGAAGCCGTCACCGTCCGGGCAACGACAAGACAAAATCATAAGCACACGCTTGATGCACAAAGGTATGGTTTCAGTCGCGAACAGGAGTGAATGCATGGATCAGAAAAAGGGCTCTGCCAAGCATAAAAAAGATGATCACAAATTCCACTCAAAACATGTAAAGCACGATCCGAACGCGGAAAGCGCGCGGGCGGCTTTCGGTTTGCAGAACAAGGATGACAACAAATGAATAACAATAAGAACAGGCAGAAGGACAGGCCGAAGACCAACACCAAGCTTCGCAAAATAAAGCCCAAAGAAAATTCGGACTTGGGTATTGCGCACAGTAAAAAGATCGGCCTGCATCAAGCCGGATCGATGGAGGACAATGCATGAACACGATGCTATGCAGCGTTTCGGGAATGCAAAACAAAGAATGCAAAACGCAGCTTAAGAATGCGCTCAACAAGGTGCAGGGAGTTAACGAAGTCGGCGTAAACTTGCAAACAGGAACGGTCGAGGTTCGCTATAACGAACCCGCAACCGAAATCGAGTTAAAAAACTGCATCGAGCACACTGGCTTCAAAATCATTTACGAATAAGCTCGCGCGCCGGGGGAAACGCTGTTTCCTTCGGCGTTTCCCTTTCGCCTCGTGACTGCGGTTTATACGGTTTTTGTGCCGTCATCCGCAGCCTATTCTTTTTCCTCACACATAAGGCGCGCATAATCCGTGAATTTCGTCATCTGCTCGGTCAAATACTTATTTTTATGATAGATGATTTTAAACGTTCTCATAAAGCGGATGCCTTGAATGGGTTTCATCATCAGCTCACCCGCACGCGCTTCTTTTTCCACGGTGCGCGCCGATAAGACTGAAACCCCCAACCCGGCCGCCACTGCGGCTTTTATGGTGTCTGCATTGTTGCACACCCATGCGGCTTTCCACGACAGTGCATGAGCTTTCATCATATCTTCAAACGTTTGGCGTGTGCCGCTTCCCGGCTCGCGAATGATAAAGTCCTCTTGCTGCAGTTCATGGGGCGGAACCACCGTTACGCTTGCAAGCCGATGATGCCTGCCACAGATGAGCACCAGCTCGTCGTCCGTCAATGAGATGCTTAAAAGATCGGGCGACATGCACTCCCCCTCCACAATTCCGATATCGGTTTTGTCGGTCAGCAGCCGTTCGCTGATCTGCTCGGTATTGGCTTCAAACACTTCGATGTGGATCGACGGGTTTGCTTTGCGAAATTCCGAGACGAGCCGCGGCAATACCGTCGAGCCGACGGTGACGCTTGCCCCCACCCGAACCAGCCCCGTATCACGCAGCGTTTTCATATCCTTTTCGATGTCGGCGTTCATGCTGACCATATGGCGGGCATACCCGAGCAGCTTCCCCCCCGCCTGCGTCAGATAAAGCCTGCGTGATAAGCGCTCGAACAGCCTAATGTGATAAAACTGTTCCAGATCGGCAATTGTCTGGCTGACGGCCGACTGCGAGATATAAAGTTCTTCTGCCGCTGCCGTCATACTCATTGTGTCACAAACCGCGACAAATATTTTAAAGTGCCTGAGCGTCATGTTCATTCCTCTATCTATAACCATTTGCTTATGTTATATATCAAATAATAATATTTTACTTATTCTATGTCAACGCGTAAAATGGAATTAGAGGGTCCGCATCGGCCTGCGAAGCATCCGCTTTTCAAATATACGATGGCAAAACAGGAGTTTTTTATGAAAACAATCATCAGCAGATTGCCCGGCATTCTTCTTGCGGGCGCAATTGCGGTTCCCGCATGGCTTTTGGGAAAAGCCTTTCCCATCATCGGCAGCCCGGTGTTCGGCATCCTGTTCGGAATGCTGCTTGCCTTTTGGAAGCGACCCGCTCAGCTGGAAAGCGGCATCAAGTATACCTCCAAAAAGCTGTTGCAATATTCCATTATCCTACTCGGCTTTGACATGAATCTTTTTAACGTTTTTCAGGTCGGCAGTCAGACGCTTATCCTCATGTGCTTTACGCTGACGGCGTCGTTCGCCACCGCTTTCGTGCTGGCAAAGCTGCTCAAGATCGACGGCAAAACCGCCACGCTGATCGGCGTGGGGCCGACGACGATGAGGTGGCGCACGCCATTTCAACCATTTTCCTGTTTAACGTCGCCGCGGCGTTCTTATTTCCCTTTCTGGGCCATGTTCTGGGCATGAATGATTACAACTTCGGCTTGTGGGCCGGAACGGCGGTCAATGATACTTCGTCCGTCGTTGCCGCAGGCTATGCGTTCAGCGATGCCGCCGGCAATCTTGCCGTCATCGTCAAGCTGACGAGAACGCTGATGATCGTGCCGATCACGCTGGCGCTGGCGTTCTATACGTCAAAAAAAGCGGCGGGCAACGCATCGGGCGGCGGCTATCGCATCGCAAGCATATTCCCGTGGTTCGTGCTCGGCTTTGTCGCGGCCTCCGTTTTTAGCACCTTTGTGCCAATGCCGGAGGGTGTTGGCAGCCTGCTTGCGCGCGGCGGCAAGTTTGTCATCGTCATGGCGATGGCCTCCATCGGGCTGAACACCAATGTGGTCAAGCTAGTGAAAAGCGGCGGCAAACCGATTTTGATGGGCTTTGTCTGCTGGGTTGTCCTTTCTCTAACCTCACTCGCCGTGCAATTCACTATCTTAAGATAATCGCCTACGTATATTATGGCGCAAAACCGCCCCGGTAAAGCTAACTTTACCGGGGCGGTTCGTTTTATGTTATGAGCGCGTGCAGCGCGACCAGCGCCGCAAGAAAGATCAGATTAAGCAGCGTAAACACGCCAAGATACGCGCCGTTCCGCTTTCCCTCCGTCATACCGTAATATTTAAACGAAATCAGACTTGCCATCGAGGCGATGATCGTGCCCAGCCCGCCCAAGTTTGTGCCGACGATCAGCGCCGGTATGCGGTCGGTAAAGCCGGAAAGCAGAATGGCCGCGGGAACGTTGCTGATGACCTGGCTTGCGAGGATCGACGTCAGTATTTCACGGCCACGTATCACGCCATGCAGCCAGAGGCTGATTTCGGGAATACGCTTCATGTTTCCGATGAACACAAACAGAAATACAAACGTGAGCAGCAGCGCGTAATCCGGCTTGCGCAGAATGCGCCCATCCATAAGCAGCACCGCCGCGATGATCACACCGCACACGACATAGTCGGGAACGATGTGCGCCACGCTTGTCATGGCGAAGAGAAAGAGCAGCAGGTAGCCCGCCGTTTTTCTCTGCTCGGGCGCCGTAAGCACATGGTCGGACTGCACCTTGACCTCCACGGCGGTTCGGCCGGTCATCACCATGCAGGCGGCGAGCAGGCCGACGAGCGACGCCAGCGTATAGGGCAGCATCAGCGAAAC
>MEFT01000095.1 GCA_001725215.1 Clostridium sp. SCN 57-10 | reverse complement strand
GCAGTGGTTTGCGATAGCTGCAACGTCGGCGCGCTTGTTGAAGTAAACAGCGAGACCGACTTTGTCGGCAAGAATGAAGAATTCCAGAAATTCGTCGCGAGCATCGCGAACGTCGTCCTGCAGGAAAACCCCGCAGACGTCGAGGCGCTGCTTGCCTGCAAATATCCCGATAGCGAGCTGACCGTTGCCGATATGCAGCGCGAGAAGGTTCTCACCATTGGCGAGAACATTCAGATTCGCCGTTTTGTCCGCTATGCGGGCGACACGATGAAGGTCGGCTATGTGCACCTTGGCGGCCGTATCGGCGTGCTTGTCGCGTTTGAGGTTTCGGAGACCCTGCGCGGCAACAGCATCATCCACGAGCTGGGCCGCGACATCTGCATGCAGATCGCCGCAATGCGTCCCTCTTACCTTGACCGCACTGAGGTTCCTGCCGAAGTGATCGCCAAGGAGAAGGAAATTCTGCTTGCGCAGACGATCAACGAGGGCAAGCCCGCAGCCGTGGCTGAGAAGATCGTTGCCGGACGCATTAACAAGTACTACGAGGAAAACTGCCTCGTCGACCAGGCGTTCGTCAAGGAGAACAAGCTGTCTGTGCAGAAGTACGCAGAGCGCGTTGCCGGCGAGCAGGGCGGCACCATCCGCATCGTGCGCTTTGATCGTTATGAGCGCGGCGAAGGCATCGAGAAGCGCGAAGATAACTTCGCGGAAGAAGTTGCCAAGATGAGCGGCAAATAAAATAACCCGTGCAAGGCCCGCCGAACGGCGGGCCTTACAGGGCGGCGGGCTGGGCAAAAGCATCGTGGAAGCCGTGCGTCGCGAAAACCCCGCGTGGGAGGTTATCGCCGTCGGCACAAATGTGGCCGCGACTACGGCAATGCTGCGCGCCGGTGCACACGGCGGGGCAACGGGCGAGAACGCCGCCGTCTATAATTGCGGCGACGCGGACGTTGTGGCAGGGCCGATCGGCATCGTATTTGCCAACTCGATGTTCGGCGAGATCAGTCCTACGATTGCGGCGGCCGTATCGGGCTGCCGTGCGAAAAAACTGCTCATTCCCGTCAAGCGTTGCGTCGGCACGGTGGTGGGCGTTGCGGAAAAGCCGCTCGCCGCATATTTTGATGAGCTTTGCGCCGCGCTGCGTGAGCTTGAAAAAGATTGCTAAGCACCGCTGTTTCTGATATACTGTTATCAAACGCAAGCCACGAAGGCGGGCAAAGGAAAAGGCGAAATAAGAGAAACATGATGCCACGAAGGCATTCTGCGCTGGCAGAAGCTTCGCGGCATTTTATATTTGAGGTGTAAAATTATGACAAAAACAACGAAACTCGTGGTAGCGGCGCTCTGTCTTGCGCTTTGCGTGCTGCTGCCGATGGTGTTTCATGCGTTCGGCATGCTTGGGCCTGTGTTCCTGCCGATGCATATTCCCGTGCTTCTGTGCGGCCTGCTGTGCGGACCGAGACTGGGGCTTTTGTGCGGTCTGTTGGGACCCATTCTCTCCGGCGTGCTGACGCCCATGCCCGTGCTTTATCCCACGGGCGTCGCGATGGCGCTTGAACTCGGTACATACGGCTTGATTTCTGGCTGGCTTGTGAAAAAGTATAACATTTACGTTGCACTTGTGTGCGCGCTGCTGTGCGGCCGTGCCGTCAGCGGTTTGGCCAATACCGTATTGCTCGGCATGCTGGGCAACGGATACTCACTGAAAGCGTTCTTAACGGCCGCGTTTGTTACCGGCTTGCCCGGCATCGCCGTTCAGCTTGTCGTGCTTCCGCCTCTGGTGATGCTTGTGAAAAAGGCGTTTCCAAACCGCACGTAATGTGATAGAATAAGTTCATCACAAAACGGAGGGGACTTATGCAGCTCAAAGAGACGATTTCGGCGCTGGCCGAGCAAAATGAACAGCTGATTCTGGACATGAACAACGCGGTTTGGGACTTTGCCGAAGCGGGGATGCGCGAACATCGTTCCGCGCAGTACATTGCAGAAGCGATGAGACAGCAAGGCTTTGCCGTGACCGAAGGCGTTTCCGGCATTCCTACCGCGTTTGTCGCGGAATGGGGCGAGGGCAAGCCGATCATTGGCTTTTTGGGAGAGTATGACGCGCTGCCCGGGCTTTCACAAAAGGCGGATGCTGCGCGGCATGAGGAAGTAGCCCCCGGCGCTTACGGGCATGGCTGCGGACATAACTCATTGGGCGCAGGTGCCGCGGGCGCGGCTCTCACGCTGCGCGATTATCTGAAGCAGACGGGGAAGTCCGGCACGGTGCGCTATTACGGGTGCCCCGGCGAGGAATACGGCAGCGGCAAGACATTTATGGCGCGCGATGGGTTGTTTGATGACCTTGACGCCTGCTTTACATGGCACCCGGTTGACGCGACGCTTGTCGTCGGCACGCGGTCGCTTGCGTGCATCAGCGCATTTTTCACCTTTAAGGGACGCACGGCGCACGCCGCTGCCGCGCCGCATCTTGGGCGCTCGGCGCTCGATGCGTGCGAGCTGATGAGCGTCGGCGTCAACTATCTGCGTGAACATATGACGTCTGACGCGCGCGTGCACTACGCCTATACCGATGCGGGCGGCATTGCGCCCAATGTGGTGCAGGATCATGTGAAGGTGCATTATTTCGTGCGCGCACCACGCACCGCCGATATGATGGCTCTTTATGAGCGCGTGAAAAAAGTTGCCTACGGTGCTGCCATGATGACTGAAACTGAGGTAGAGATCCGCGTGCATGAGGCGCTGAGCGACTATATGCCCAACCGTGTGCTCGACGCCGTGATGCAGCAGTCGCTCGAGGAGATCGGCGCGCCCGCGTTTGACGAGGCCGATCGCGCACTCGCCGCCGAGTTCCGCGCGACGTTCAGCGTGGAGGAGATTAAGTCGTTCTACAAAGACCTTGAAGATCGTGGCCTTGAGCATGATTTCATTCCTGCCGACGCCGTGCTGTGTGACCGCGTGCTGCCTTATTACGGCAGTGAGAAGAGCACGGGCGGTTCGACCGACGTAGGCGATGCGAGCTATTGCGCGCCGACGTCACAGATCAATGTGGCCACCATGGCCCTCGGCACGCCGGGTCATTCCTGGCAGCTGACAGGACAGGGCAAGAGCGGCATGGCACACAAGGGCACGATGGTAGCCGCCAAGGTGCTTGCGCTGACAGCGGCGAAGATGATCGATGCCCCCGAGCTCCTGGCAGATGCAAAGGCCGAGCTGCTGCGCAAAAACGGCGGCGGGTATGTTTGCCCCATTCCTGCCGACGTCATGCCCACGCTGTAAATAGCAAAAGGGAGGTATCAAAACGATACCTCCCTTTTCTGAATGCGGCCTCAGCCCTGCAGGCCCTGTTCCTGTCGCTGCATGTTCTCCAGCACTATGTCATGAATGTCGCCAAGCGAGGCGCAGTATTCGAGTACCTGCCACGGGGCGTTGGTATGAAAATGCAACTTAATCAGATCCTCATCGCCCATGACAAGAAGACTGTCACCTTCAAAATGCTGTGCGATGTGCTCGTATATAGCGTCCTCGGAAAGCTGCTGTCCCGCGATGAGGAGCTGCACGTCGAACTTGAATTCAAGCATGTTTATTTCTCCTCCCAATCGCATGCGGATTCGAGCAGAGCGCAAAATGCTTCAAGCCCCGCCCGGTCGCGCCCGTCAAAACGCGAAAACTCCGGGCTGTCAATGTCAAGCACCCCGACGACCGCGCCCCCTGTTCGCAGGGGCACGACAATTTCGGAGTTTGACGCCGCGTCGCACGCGATGTGTCCCGGGAAATCATGCACATTGGCTATAAGCTGCGTCTCGTTTTGGGCGGCTGCCGTGCCGCACACGCCGCGTCCAAGCGGGATGCGGATGCACGCCGGCTTGCCCTGGAAGGGGCCGAGCACAAGCATGCCGTCGCGCATCAGATAGAAGCCCGCCCAGTTGATGTCGCGCAGCGCACCGCCGAGCAGGGCGGAGGCGTTGGCGAGGTTTGCGACGGCGTTTGGCTCGCCGTCGGTCAAGGCGCGCAGCTGCGCACACAGCAAGGCATAAAACTCGGTCTTATCAGACGGATAGTCGGAAGAAAGCGTGAACATAAAAACCTCCTGTTATAGGGTTTTCGCAAAGCAAATAATGCGATTTGCCTCTTGAAAGCCGATGCTTAAATGGAACGCTAGGCTTTGCGTGTTGGGTAGCTCACAGTCGCTCGCAAACTCGGCGCAGCCGCGTGTGCGCGCCCAGTCCTCGCACCGCTCGACAAGCGCACGCGCCACGCCACGCTGACGGGCTTCGGGCGTTACATAAATGCCCTCAAGGTAGCCAACGGGCGAGCTGTGCGTGCCCTCCACATAATCGTGCCGCAGCGAACATTGCGCAAAGCCGCAAGGGGTGTCGTTATATGCAAGCAAAAACAGCGTGTCCTCCTGCGTGAGTTGGCCTTGAAGCTCATGCGCCATCTCTTCGGCGGTGTGGCTTGGCCAAAGCGCCAGCACAAGCGGAAGCAGCGCGTTGAGGTCTGCGGGAAGCGCCTGATGTATCTTCATGGCGAGTAACCCTTTCATTCATACATCCTCGTAAAATCCACTTCTGCAACAACACCATAGTGGTCGCTCGCGCAGAGATTGGTTACCGGCGAAACGACCGTTCCAAAGAGATTAACCGATCGCAGTGTTTTGTCAACCCAATTATCCATAATATAGACTCTGTCCATAACAGAAGGCACATAAATGGTGTTCTTGCCTTTCCAACGGGGGTTGTCCTTGCAATCAAGAGTAGGCTGCAGCGGCAGATCATTAAGTGTCGCATAAGAAATGGAAAGCTCATCCCAACACGGGTTGGATTCACAGTCGAGCAGGGTTTGCTCACCGATTAGATATCTGTGCACGCTTGCGTTGATTCCCGAATTAAAATCGCCAAGCATAATCAAATAGTCTGCCTGCTCTTTTTGCGTATGCAGGTAACGATTGATTGCAACGATCTGAGCTTCCTGTGCCTTCACCGAATCGGACGGCAAGTGAACATTGGTGAACGAAAACCTTGCGTTGCCTGCGTGAAACAGAACATGCAGAGCCCTGCTGTGCGCAGATTCCTCACTTTGATGTAAAAACATACAGCTCTCAAACGGATATCGGCTTAATATGGCCAGACCTTCGTCTTCGTCCGCATATTTTCTGAATTCGTAATAAGGGTATCCCGCGCTTTTGATTAGGATATCGTAAAAAAAGTGTGAGGTCACTTCCTGGAGTCCGAGAATATCCGCATCGGTGTGCGTAATCTCGCTTATGAGCTGATCGAAACGGTTACCAACGCCCTTTGCTTCATTCCAAACATTATAGGTAGCTATTTTCATATCATTGGTCTCCTTTTTTGTATAGAAAAATCCGGTTAAGAAGGTGACTTCTCAACCGGAAAATTGGTGCGGTCACCGGGACTTGAACCCGGACGGTTGCCCATACGCCCCTCAAACGTACGCGTCTGCCTGTTCCGCCATGACCGCATATTTTGTTGTGCCGCACTCAAGACGGCTTTATTATAATACCATAGCTTGTTTTAAAATGCAAGCCCTAAAGCACAAAAAATAAGAAAATTTTACGCAGGACGCGGCCGCAGAAAAGTCTGCGGCCGCGTTCCGAAAGGTCAGATAAAGAGGTTGACGTTTGACTCCTCGGCGTCGCCCAGATAGGCGCCCACGCCGCCAAGCTCAACGCCTTCAATCAGCTCCTCAGGCTTGATGCCCATGACATCCATGCTCATCGTGCAGGCGACCAGCTTGATGCCTGACGCCATGGCCTTGCGCAGAAGCTCTTCAAGTGAGTCGACGTTTTTATCGCGCATAATTTTCTTCATCATGGCAGTGCCCATGCCGCCCATATTCATCTTAGACAGCTTGAGCTTGCCGCTGCCGCGCGGCAGCATCGTGCCGAACATCGACTCCATAAAGGTTTTTTGCACCGGCTGCTTTTCGGCTTTGCGCAGCGCGTTTAGCCCCCAGAAGGTGAAGAACATGGTAACCGGTCTGCCCATCGCGGCGGCGCCGTTGGCGATGATAAAGCTGGCAAGCACCTTGTCAAGGTCGCCCGAAAAGACGATGATGGTCTTGCCGTCCGCCGAGGGAGTTGCTGCGGGTGCGGGTGCGGCGCCGGCCTTACGCACCAGCGCAACGTAGTCGTTTCCGCGCTTTTCGTTTGCCACCAGCTGATGCCCTGTGCGGCGGCACCACGCGCCGATGTCGCGCGCAAAGCCGGGGTCGGAGGCGGAAACTTCCATTACCGCGCCCTGGGGCAGCTCTTTCATCGTTTCAAACACCTTCATAATAGGGCCGGGGCACTGAAGGCCGCTGCAGTCGATGCGCATCGCAGCGACGGGTACGTCGCGCGTCTCCTGCACGTCGCCGCTTGTGATGACGGGCGGCGTGAGGGGCGCAGCGTCAAATTGGCGGAAATGTGTTGACTGATAGAAGCGCGCGCCGCCCGGATAGACGGAGGCCGAGATGCCGTGTGCCGCCAGCACGCGCGCAGCATTGTATGCACGAACACCAATTGCGCAGAAAACGATATAGTGCTTTGTCTTGTCAAGCGTCTCTACTGCGTCACGCAGCTTGCCAAGCGGAATGTTTACGCTGCCGGGCAGCGCGAACGCCATGCGCTCTGCGTCTTCACGCACGTCGAGCACAGCCATGTCGGGGTTTTTCTCCACAGCATCCCAGTCGGAAAACGAAACACGGCCGGCCAGCAGATTTTCGGCGACAAAGCCCGCCATATTAACGGGGTCTTTGGCCGACGAGTACGGCGGCGCATAAGCAAGCTCAAGCTCTTTGAGCACCGAAACGGTTCCGCCGAGGCGCATGGTGACGGCAAGCGTATCAATGCGCTTGTCAACGCCGTCTCGGCCGACGATCTGTGCGCCGAGAATGCGCGTGCCATCCACGGCAAAGAGCAGCTTGATGGTAAGCGGCACCGCGCCGGGGTAATAGCCCGCGTGCGAATTTTGCGTTACATAAACGCGTTCGTAATCGCGTCCGCGCACCATTCCGCGTTTGATGAGCGTCTTTTCGTTCGCACCCGTGGTAGCGGCCGAGAGGTCAAACACCTTGGCGATCGACGAACCCTGCGTGCCGTGATAGGCCGCGTCGAGTCCTGCGATGTTGTCCGCCGCGATGCG
>MEFT01000094.1:6078-12515 GCA_001725215.1 Clostridium sp. SCN 57-10 | reverse complement strand
AAACCGCGCCGTAGCCGGTCGCTTCCGGACGGAAGTACGAGCCGCCGTAGGAGAGGCCCTTGCCGGTGAGAACGCCGTTGTCCCAGGTGCCGGTGATGCGCTTATACTGGCCGTAGAGGTAGCCGATCTCGCGGGCGGCCACGCCGATGTCGCCGGCGGGAACGTCAACGTCCGGTCCGATGTGGCGATAAAGCTCAGTCATGAACGCCTGGCAGAAGCGCATGATCTCCGCATCGCTCTTGCCGCGGGGGTCGAAGTCGGAGCCGCCCTTACCGCCGCCGATGGGCAGGCTGGTCAGGCTGTTTTTGAAGGTCTGCTCGAACGCGAGGAACTTCATCGTGTCGAGCTTAACCGACGGGTGGAAGCGCAGGCCGCCCTTATAGGGACCGATGGCGCCATTGAACTGCACGCGGTAGCCGCGGTTGACATGAACTTCGCCCTTATCGTCCGTCCAGGTCACGCGGAACGAGATCTGGCGGTCAGGCTCGCACATTCTCTCCAGAAGGCCGGACTTCTCATACTCGGGGTGCTGGGCGACGACAGTCTCAATGCTCTTGAAAACCTCTTCCACGGTCTGAATGAAAAGCTCTTCGCCTGCGTTGCGGGCCTTAACCTCATCCAGAACTTTCTGCATATAGGCGTTCATTTTTTACAACCTCCACATATTTATTGGGTGTGCAATGATTTCGTCATACAGGCGGCTTTCGCCACCTGCTTTATCTTATCGCCGCACTGGGGAAAAGTCAAGACCTATCCTGTGTAAATCTTGCATGAATGTGCTTAAGATAAACGAAATTTCAAGTGAATATGCACAATCAAACGTAAATTTTTCGGAAATTGCCTTTTTTGCCGTGTCCAGACAGCCCTGTTGTGCGGCATGAAAGCGGCATGGGCGCAAAAACTGCGAAATGTGCGCACATAGACGCAATTCCGTTTGAAAATACGCGGTAATTATGCTATGATAAATTGTAACACTACGCCTACCGCGTATGCGCAATTTGCCGGGCAGCTGCCCGGAAAACAGGAGAATGGCACATGAACGAATTCAGGCATGTCCGCCGCCTTGTCGTCAAGGTCGGCAGCTCGTCGCTCACCTACCGCACTGGAATGATCAACATCCGGCGCGTCGAGCGGCTGTGCAAAGTAATTTCAGACATCAAAAATTCCGGCGTCGAGGTGGTTCTCGTCTCCTCCGGCGCCATCGCCGTGGGCACAGCCAAGCTCGGGCTGGCGTGCCGACCATCAACCATACCGGAAAAGCAGGCGGCGGCCGCCGTCGGCCAGTGTGAGCTGATGTATATTTACGATAAATACTTCACCGAATACCACCACAAAACGGCGCAGGTACTGCTGACGCGCGACGTGGTGGAAGACGCAAAACGCCGCGAAAACGCGCGTAATACGTTTGAAAGCCTGCTTTGTCTCGGTGCAATTCCCATCGTCAATGAAAACGACACCGTATCGACCGAAGAGATCGAGTTTGGCGACAACGATACGCTTTCGGCGCTCGTCGCCGAAATCACGGGGGCCGACGGGCTCGTGCTCATGAGCGACATTGACGGCCTTTACACGGCAAACCCCAACGAAGACCCCAACGCGCGCCTTATTCCGCGCGTTGCCGACATTACGCCCGACATCGAGGCGCTGGCGGGCGGCGCGGGCTCTGAACACGGCACGGGCGGCATGACGACCAAGCTCCAGGCGGCACGCATCGCGCGTGCGGCGGGCTGCGTCATGGCCATCGTCAACAGCGACCGCGCGGAGAACCTCTACGACCTGCTCGACGGCACGCCCGTCGGCACGATTTTTGAAACGGAGAATACCAATGAGTGAACTGGAACGCCTCGGCAGCGAGGCGAAAGAAGCGGCGCGCCTGCTGGCGTACGCTGATAGCGAAACCAAAAACGCCGCGCTGTGCGCCATTGCGGACGCACTTTTGGAACACGCCGCCCCCATTCTGGAGGCAAATGCGCGCGACGTGGCGCAAGCGCGCGAAAACGGCACCTCAACCGCCATGCTCGACCGCCTGGCGCTTACGCCCGAGCGGCTTACCGCCATTGCGAACGCCGTGCGCAAAGTCGAGCGCCTGCCCGACCCGATCGGCGAGGTAACAGAGCGCTGGACGCTGCATAACGGCCTTGCGGTCGAGCGCGTGCGCGTGCCGCTCGGCGTCATCGGCATCATTTACGAAGCGCGGCCCAACGTCACGGTAGACGCGGCGGTGCTCTGCCTGAAGGCAGGCAGCGCAGCCTTCCTGCGCGGCGGCAAAGAAACAATTCACTCGAACATCGCGCTTGAGGCCGTCATGCGCGGCGCGCTGCGCAAAGCGGGGCTGCCCGAGGCGTGCATCACCGTGCTGCATGATACGTCGCGCGAGACGGCGGCGGCGTTCATGCGCCTGCGCGGCCTGATCGACGTACTCATCCCCCGCGGCGGCGCCGGGCTTATCCGTGCCGTCATCGAGCAGGCGTCGGTGCCCGTCATCGAAACAGGCTCGGGCAACTGCCATGTGTTCGTCGACCAAAGTGCCGACCTTGCCATGGCGACCTCTATCATCGTAAATGCCAAGGCGCAGCGCCCTTCGGTGTGTAATGCCGCAGAAACGCTGCTTGTCCACGCCGGTATCGCGCCGGAGTTTTTGCCGCAGGCGGCACAGGCGCTGCGCGGCGCGGGCGTTGAGCTGCGCGGCTGCGCACAGGCACGCGCCCTCGTGCCCGATATGGCGGAGGCGACGGAGACCGACTGGGAAACCGAATATAACGACTACATCCTCGCGGTGCGCGTCGTCGACGATCTTGACGCCGCGCTCGACCACATCCGCCGCTACTCGACGCATCACAGCGAAAGCATCGCGACGCGGGACGACGCAAACGCCGCGCGCTTTCTGCGCGAGGTAGACAGCGCCGCCGTTTACCACAACGCCTCGACCCGCTTTACCGACGGCGAGGAATTTGGCTTCGGCGCCGAGATCGGCATTTCCACGCAGAAAATGCATGCGCGCGGCCCGATGGGACTGCGCGAAATCTGCTCTTACAAATATCTGGTGCACGGCACGGGGCAAACCCGATAGCCTATGCGGCAAACACGGCGCGCGTGACGCGCGCGAGAAAGGCGGTGCGTGATGAACAAGAAGTTTGAACCGGAAACCCGCGTGATCGAGCGTCCCTCCGTTCTGCCCTATTACGCCGTCGGCGCTCTGTGGGTTTTATGGGCGCTGGCGCTCCCCCTCTACCGCATCGGGCATTTTTTGCTGGTCGGCTCTCTGTCTGCCGCCGCGTTTTTCGTGCTGCGCGCCGTGCTGCCCAAGCAGAAAATCGCGGTTCCCGTGCGGCGCATCGAATCTTATACGGGCGACGCCGCGGCCGACGCGCTGCTGCGCGACGGACGGTCGCTCGTGCGCGAGCTGCAGGACATCGCGGGCAAAATTGACCGCGCGCCTCAGCTGGTGGCCGACGCACGCCGCGGCTCGGCTGCGTGCATCAAAATGTTTGACTATGTGGCGTCCCGCGCGCAAGCCGCGCCGCAAATCCGCCGCCTTGTGAGCTATAATCTGCCCACCATCGTCAAAATGGCGCGTTCGTATGAGAACATGGAGGAGCAGGGAGTGCGCGGCGGCGACGTGGACCGCGCGATGGCGCGCGTCGAACAGGTGATGGCGACCGCCGCAAACGCGTTTGAAGCGCAGCTCGGCCAGCTCTACGCGGGCGAGGCCGTGGATATTTCAACCGACATCACCGTCCTTGAGGGCATGCTTGCCCGAGAGGGCCTTACCGATCAAAAACCGAATGAGTCAGGAGGAAGACCAATATGAAAGAGCTTGAACCGGCCCTGGAGCTGACATTTGACCCCTTCTCCCAGCAGTCCGCACCCGCCAAAGCACCGCAGACCTCCCCGCTTGCCGACGCGGAAGCGCGTCTTACCCCCGCAGAGCTTGATATGGTGCGCAATTTCGCCGACAAGATCGACGTAACCGACACGAACATGGTGCTGCAGTTCGGTGCGGGTGCACAGCAGAAAATGGCGAGCTTCTCTGAAGCGGCGCTGCAAAATGTGCGCACCAAAGACCTCGGCGAGGTGGGCGACATGATTTCGAACCTCGTCGGTGAGCTGAAGGGCTTTTCGGTGGACGACGAGGACGAAAAGCGCGGGCTGTTCGGCCTGTTCAAAAAGGTGGGCAACCGCATCGCCATGCTGCAGGCCAACTATTCCAAGGCGGAAACCAACGTAGACAAAATTTCCTCCTCGCTTGAGGGGCATCAGGTTCAGCTGTTTAAAGACATCGCTATGCTCGACGAGATGTATGAGAAAAACCAGACCAACTTCAAAGAGCTTTCGATGTATCTGCTTGCCGGTAAGCGCAAGCTTGAAGAGGGTCGCGCCACCAGACTGCCCGAGCTCATCCAGAAAGCCGAGCAGAGCGGCCTGCCCGAAGACGCACAGGCGGCAAACGACCTTGCGGCCATGTGCAATCGCTTTGAAAAGAAGCTGCACGATCTGGAGCTGACGCGCGTCATCTCCGTGCAGATGGCGCCGCAGATTCGCATGGTGCAAAACAACGACAGCCTGATGGCCGAGAAAATTCAGACGACGCTGACCAACACCATTCCGCTCTGGAAGTCGCAGATGGTGCTCGCCCTCGGTCTGGCGCATTCGCAGCAGGCGATGCAGGCGCAGCGTGAGGTCACCGACATGACGAACCAACTGCTGCGTAAAAACGCCGAGAAGCTGAAAATGACGACCGTCGAAACCGCAAAAGAAAGCGAGCGAGGCATCGTCGACATCGAAACGCTTACCTACACGAATCAGCAGCTGATCTCGACGCTCGACGAGGTGCTTGCCATTCAGGCAGAGGGCGCACAGAAGCGCCGCGAAGCACAGGCAGAGTTGGGTCGCATCGAAGGCGAGCTCAAGCAGAAGCTGCTCGAGGTGAAACGATAAGAAGCTCATTGGTTTGCCCGCTGCGCGGGCAGTCTCGAAAGGAGGCACGACATGTCGCGGTCTGTTTGGAGTAACGAGAAATTCGCGGCGTTTTGCATGGCGGCGCTTATCGCGCTGTCCTCCGCATTCGGCGGCGTGCTGTCGGTCAACCGGCTGTATGCGCGCGTCGAGCGGGCGTATGAACTGGGTGAGGACGGCACGGGCAGCTTTTGCATCGCAAACGATTTAAGCGACAATGCCGCGGCCGCAGCCAATCTGCTGACCGTTGCGGGGCGCTACCTCGACCCGTCAGACGCCTCGGTGCGCGCACTTTCCGAGGCGCTTGCCGATTTGCGCGCGGCCGACGGCATCGCCGCGCGCCAGAGCGCAAACCTTAAGGTAACAGCGGCGGTACAGGGGCTGTTCGACGCGCTGGGTGCGAAAGCGCTGAGCGCCGACGACGAGCGCTACCGTCAGTCGCTGCGTGAAAATGTACTGGGCAACAACGACAAAATGTCGCGCGACCCGTACAACACGCTTGCGAGCGAGTATAACCGCAAGGTGGCGGGCTTCCCCGCCACGGTGTTCCGTACGCTCGGCGGTGTGCCCACCGCCGTGCTCTTCCGCTGAGGGCTGCCTATGAAAAAGCTAACCATGCGCCTTCTCAGTGCGCTGCTCATCGCGGCGTTCGTCGCCTTGCCCTCCCTCGCCGTGAATCTGCCCGAGCCGCCGCAGAATTCTTCTGTCGGCGACTTTGCGGATGTGATTTCGGGCGATACGGAGGATTACATCAACGAAAAAAACACCGCGCTGTCTGACGAGACGGGCGCGCAGATCGCCGTTGTCACCGTCGAGTTTTTAGACGGCGAGGACATCGACGATTACGCCGTCGCCCTGTTTAACAAATGGGGCATCGGCTCGGCAGACAAAAACAACGGCGTGCTCATTCTGCTCGCCATCGGCGAAGAAAACTATTACGCGCTGACCGGCAAAGGGCTTGAACGCGACCTGCCCTCCGGCACGCTGGGCGATCTGCTTTACGACTATCTCGAAACAGACTTCGCCGCCGGCGACTATGATGCGGGCGTGCGCAGCATCTTCGATGCGGTTTACGGCAAGCTTGAGAATCTGTACGGCATGGTCACGCCCGGCAAGACGGACACGCAGAGCGCGCCAAACGGCGGGCATCAGCCTGAGCCGGATTATACCGATCAGGATTATGTCATTTCTCCGTTCGGCCGTCTGTTCGGAATTCTCATTGCGCTTATCATTTTTATTGCGCTCTTTACGGTGCTTGCGGGCTTCCGAAGCATTGCGCGGCCGCATTATCGCCGCCCCTGGTGGGGCGGTTGGGGCGGCTGGGGATGGGGCGGCTGGGGCAGCCCGTATAACCCGCGACCCCCGCGCCCTCGCCCGTTTGAGCGGTGGGATGACCACGACGATCACCATCCGCCGCACGGCGGCTCTGGCGGTGGCTTCGGCGGCTCCGGTGGCGGCTTCGGTGGCTTCGGCGGCGGCTC
>MEFT01000094.1:0-6023 GCA_001725215.1 Clostridium sp. SCN 57-10 | reverse complement strand
GGCTTTGGCGGCTTCGGTGGCGGCTTCGGCGGTTTTGGCGGAAGCGGCGGCAGCCGTGGCGGCGGTTTCGGCGGCTTTGGCGGCGTATCGTCGCGCGGAGGCGGCGCTGGTCGACGCTGAGGCGCAAGATTGCATCAAAAAGGCGTACCTGCTTTGCAGGTACGCCTTTTATTTTCTCCCCACCTGTTATGTAGCGGTAGATGCGCAATAAGCACCGATCCCCATAATCGCAAGCGCGATGAAAAAGCTGATCGAAGGAAATGCGCGGAACACGACGAGCGAAAGCGCCACGCCGATAAACGGGGCAACGGCGTAATAGGTGCTCGTCTTTGCCGCGCCCAAATCGCGCTGCGCGCGTACATAGAAAAAGATGCTCAGGCCATAGGCGACAAAGCCAAGCACGAGCGCCGCCACGATATACGGCAGATCGCCCAGACGGTCGCCCATCATCAAGGCGATGAGCAGCGCGCCCGCACCCGAGCCGAGGCCCTTAATTACCACGATCTGCAACGGGTCTTTTTGCGACAGCGCTCTGGTGCAGTTGTTTTCCAAGCCCCAGCAAATGCAGGCAAGCAGCACAAACAGCGAGCCGGAGGAAAACGAAAGGCTGCTCATGTCTTCAAACGAGAGTATCACGCTCGACAGCGTGATAAGCCCGATCGCAAGCCACAGCCTCTTTGTGATGCGTTCTTTAAAAAAGAGCAGCGCGATGATGGCAGTCGCCACGATTTCAAAGTTGTTAAGTAGCGAAGCGTTGGCCGCCGTGGTCATCGTCAGCCCCACCATCAGAAAAGCTGGGGCGGCGATGTCGAGCACGATCATTGCCGCGGTATAGGGCAACTCCTTTCGGGTCAGACGCAACGCGGCGTCAAGCTTTCTGCCCCTGCTGCGCAACAGGCCGACCGCCGCCATGCCTATGCCCGCGCCGAGATAGAGAAACGCTGCCATCATCGTGGGCGTAAGTCCGCGCAGCAGCAGCTTGGAGCACGGCGCGCTGATTGCGTAAAGCGCCGCGGCCAGCAGGGCGCACAGCGTAGCGCGCTTGGTATTCTTATCGATTCCCTGTTTCACAAATTTAAGTGTTGGCATCAAAGCGCAGCGTGCGGCGCGTGGCGTCAAACGTGGCGCGGCAGCCGATGGGCAGTATAGCGTGGTTTGCCCCGTGCCCGAAGTCGTCGCAATAGACGACCGGCACGCCGTAGCGCTCGCCGAAGCGGCGCAGCCGCCCCACGCTGCCCGCAAAGCCGCTTTGCTCGATGTGCGAAAGCATCGCGCTGACAAACGCCACGTCGCCGAACATTTCGTGGTCCTCCAAAAAGAGCACATAGCGCTCGTTCGGGTCATGGCGGAAGTAGTCGCCGCGCATAAGCAGAGCGAAGTTGACCGTATAGCCGCCGATCAGCGTGCCCTCGCACACCCCTTGGGTCAGCGTGTGCCAACGGCTGTTGGGTACAAAGTCGGTGACGCCCCCGCGCACGAAGTGCGACATAAACTGCGCCTCGTCATACGGCGTCAGCTCGGCAAAGTTGCCCGGCGACTGTCCGTAATAAGTAATCAGCCCTGTCTTGGCGTAAATGGCGTTTAAGATGGACGTACCGTCGCTGTAGCTTACATACAGCTTGGGATGGCGCGCAATCGCGTCGTAATCGAGCAGCGGAAGCACCTCCGCGCCGCCGTTTCCGCCGCCGAAAAACACCATTTTCACGGCCGGGTCGCGTACCATGGCGTTGAAATCGTCGGCACGCTCCTGCTCGGACGCAAGGTATCCATAGGTATTCTTATACATGTTTTCGCCCGTTTTGACGGCGAAGCCGCGCGCGCGGATGCCCGCCAGAATAGCCTCATACCGCTCACGCTCTGCCACATGACTGGGCGCGACGATGCCGATCGTGTCGCCGATTTGTAATAATTCAGCTTGCATATACCCTCCGTCTATTTCAGCCGCATGATACGCAGCCTCGCGCTCTTGTCGCGCTCTTGTCGCGCTCTTGTCGTCGCGGCATTTTTCTTAGAATACCATGTCAGCGAGATAAAGACAAGGGGCGCCTTAGCGCCCCTCTATGTTTGCAACCAGCTCAGTTGGGTTGACGATGCGAATCGTTTGCACAACCGCGCCGTTTTGAACCTGCTGCTCATATGCTGTTTCGGTCACCGCCTGCCAAAACTCGTCCGGCGTGATGTCAGGCTTCACTTGGCAGCACAGCGCGTATAAACCCGAAACATAGGGCATGACCCAGCTTAGGCCGCCCTGCTGACTGTACTCGTATCCGTCGTTTCTGTTTGCTCCCGCATAGGTGCGGTTGTTCATCGGGAAGAATACATAACGCTCGCTCTCAACAGCTGCCAACTTGGGAAACCACTCCTTAATCCACCCGCCGATATTGTACTTACGCGCGTCATCGGGACTGTCCTGCGGGGCGCGCTCAAGCCCCAGAACACCAAATCCGTATTCCGCACCTATGCTGGTCGATACGACAAACACGCCCTCCTGCTTGGCGCGCTCAATCGCGGCCATCATTTCCGCATAGCCCTTATCCCCTTTGTCAAACCCGCGCGACATGGAAATGACGCGGATTTTCTCGCCTTCGGGCAGTTGAAGGTTGATGTCGAGCAGACGGTGAATACTCTGCGCGCGATATTCATAGGTAATCACATTCGGCGCGTCGTCCTCGGTCAATCTGCTTGCGATATAATACAGCTTTGCCCCGGGCGCGACGCCGCATGTTTTGCCAAGGGCGAGCGACGTGACTCCCGTGCCGTGCATGGCGGCGGGCTCGCATGAAACAGGAATTTCTTCATAATGCATCAGCCGATCGGCATATTCTTCATGGGTCGTCAGCAGTGTTTGGTCAATGATGCCGATGGAAACGCCGCGCCCGTCGATGCCGCGCTCGTGCAGCGAACGCACGCCGAGACCGGGGTTTTTACCGTTTTCAAGAATAAGCGTGGGGTCAAAGCCCTCGGGTATCTTCTGCGGCCAAACGGTGTCGTTGTCAAAGTCCGCCTTCCACAAAAGCTCTGCATGGGGCTGCAAATCAAGCGCCGAAATATCGTACGAACGCAAGTCGTACGCAAACGGTGCATCGGGGTCTTCGGGCGTGGGCAAGGCGTTCAGCACCTCGAAAAAAGTCTGCGGCCCCGGTTCGCGCTGTATGCCGATTTGGATGTTGCGGTCGGGTATATGGGGCGCAATCGTGGTTGCCTCCGTTGTTGTGGACGCTGTGGTTTGTGCCGAGGCAGTCGTCGCCCCGCCCGTCTGCCTGCCGCACGCCGAGAAAAGCGTCGCCGCGAGCAGCACAAGCGCTGCAGCACGCGCCGCCATGGAAGCTTTGCCGTGCATATCCTCACCCTTTCGTCGTCTTTAGGCTCATCATAGCACACCATATTTTCCCTGTAAAGAATGAGGGCGCAAATGTAAGAAAACTGTCAGACTTTTCCGATGCACGGCAGGTCGCACACATAGCGCACCTCACGCGCGTTGCCAAACGTGCTGCGCTTGGCAACAAGCTCGCCCGCCGCGTCTCGGTCGCATACAAAGCCATGCTTTTCGTAAAATCGGCGCGCGCGCCGGTTTTCCTCAAACACCCACAGCATTGCCCGGCGATAGCCCTGCGCGGCAAGCCCGCCAAGCGCGGCGCGCATCAACGCGTCGCCAACGCCCGCCCCCCAATAGCCGGACAGCGCATAGAGCGCAACGATTTCGCCAAAGCCTGCGCAGTCTTCGTCGCGGCTCTCGTCGTAAAAACACAAACCGCATGTAGTATCACCGTCAAGCGCGACGACAAATCCCCCTTCTACTTGGGGGATCATCGATTCGAGCTGCACGGTGCGCCATTCGACGTCGGTATGCCGTGCAAGCTCCTCCACGGTGAGAATGGAGCTATATGCAGACTTCCATGATTCACACAGTACAAACGCAGCACACGGCGCGTCGGCCGCAGTGGCCTTTCGAACGATCAGGTTCATAGCATCGTCTCCTTTTTGGCGCGTGTGCGCCGCAAAGCGACGCCGCGGTTTTATCCAGTTTACCAAAGTGGATTTCAAATGTCAATTTTTTCATGTTACAAAAAGCAGCCGGAGAAAATCCGGCTGCTTTTTCATGCATTTACAAGAGTGCACGCGCGTTAGACGCCAAACGCCTTGCGGTAATCGGCCTCTGTTTTCGCCTGCCCGACAGCAGAGAGCGACGCGCGGTCATACACGAACGTATCGCGCGCAAGGCGCAGCACATCGTCGCGCGTCACGGCGTCAAACCCTGCGATAATATCGTCTGCCGAATACTGGCGGCCATAAATCAGCTCGTTGCGCGCCAGCGAATTCATGCGGGTCGACGTGCTCTCAAGCCCCATAAGCACATTGGCCTTAAGCTGCTCGCGGCTGCGCGACAGCTCGTCGTCAGTCAAACCGTCTTGGCACAGGCGGTCAAGCTCCTCGCGTACCATTGCGAGCGCGGAAAGCTCGGTGCGTGCCGACAGCGCGACGTAAATACCGAGCGACCCCGCGCCGAAGTAGGCGTTGGTATAGCTGTATATCGAGTAGCACAGTCCGTGCTGCTCGCGCACACGCTGGAACAGGCGCGACGACATGCCGCCGCCCAGCGTGTTGTTCATAATCTGCATGATAAAGCGGTCGGGCGAGCCCGTTTCAATGGAGGGGAACGAGGCGATCAGGTGGTTCTGCTCAATCTCCTTCTTGCGCACGACAAACGCCGGACGGTAGCACACATCCCCGCGCGACGGCGGCGTGCGCTTTTCCATGCCGGCAAACTGCTCGGTCAGATGGGCAAGGTCTTCGTCCGAATAGCTGCCGCACAGTGCGACCACGATGTTTTCGGGCGTATAGCGCGTCTCGCGGTAATCGCGAAGCTTCTCGCCGTCGATGCGCGTCAGCGTCTCTTTAAAGCCGAGGATTGGGCGCGCAAGCGAGCATCCGTCATACGCCGCGGCGACGAGCTGTTCGGACACGAGGTCTTCCGGCGTGTCTTCATACATGTCGATTTCTTCAAAGATAACCGATTTCTCAAGCTCGACCTCGCGCTGCGCGAACGTTGAGCGAAAAAACATATCACACAGCAACCGCGCCGCTTCGGGCAGATGCGTGTCGAGCGCACGGCAGTAAAAACAGGTGTGCTCCTTGGTCGTAAACGCGTTAACCTGTCCTCCGATGGCGTCAAAATCGGCCGCCAACTGCGCCGCTGTGCGCGTATCGGTGCCCTTAAACAGCATGTGCTCGATATAATGCGAAATACCGCACAGCTCTTCCGGTTCATGTCGCGAGCCGCTTTCGACCCACAAGCCGAGCGTACAGGAGCGCACGCCGGGCAAACGCTCGTGCACAATGCGGATGCCGTTCGGCAGCGTGATTTTTTCCGTCATAGTATTCCTCCATAGAAGGGGAATGCGAGCATTCTCCCTTGGCTTTGAGTTGGCGATGATCGCGCTGATGATGGGGATATTCCGCGCTTTGCGCGGAGGATTTGGAGGCGCTTCCCACTGTGGGGTTACTTTTTGAGCAAACAAAAAGTAACCCTATGCGAAGCGTCTACTCCCACGCGAAGCGCGCAATCTTCGTCTAAAACCCGCGCAACGCGCCGTCCATAAATTGATACGCAAACGGACGGCGCGTTTTTGCCGTCCGTTTGTGGTAGTTTATGATTTTTGAGCGCCGCTATTCGTTACTTGCCCTGATTCGCGGCCATCTCCGCCAGCGCATCTTTGCGCGACAGATTGATGCGGCCCTTCTCGTCGATCTCGATGACCTTGACCCACGTCTCGTCACCGATGTTGAGCACATCCTCAACCTTGCCGACGCGGCGGTCTTCCAGCTTGCTAATGTGGATAAGACCCTCTTTGCCGGGGGCAAACTCGACAAATGCGCCGAACGTCATGATGCGCGTCACCTTGCCGTGGTAAATCTCGCCGATTTTCGCGTCGAGCACGATGGCTTCAATCATCTTGCGTGCCGCTTCGCCATCCGCCGAGTTGATGGCGGCGATGCAGATGCTGCCGTCGTCTTCGATGTCG
>MEFT01000093.1 GCA_001725215.1 Clostridium sp. SCN 57-10 | reverse complement strand
CGCGTTATCAAACACGCGTCCGCCAAATATTTATCCAGCCTTACTTTCATGTTCACTCCGCCTCCAGATCGATAACGACGATTTCGGGCGGCGCGAGAAAGCGGTAATGCATAATTGACATACCGATGCCCCGCGTAACGAACACCGCACCGCCATCCTCTTTTTCGTACAAACCGCGCGAATAGATCTTGGCGTCCCCCGGCAGCACCGGCGCACCCACCAGCGGGAACCATACCTGCCCGCCGTGCGAATGGCCGGACAGCTGCAGCTGCACGCCTGTCACGTCCGTCGCAAAATCCGGCTCGTGCACCATCAAAAGATTGTAGCGGTCGGCCTGTATCAGTCCTGAAATATCCGGCTCGTAGAAGGTTACGTTGTTCGCACCGATGATGCGCACCCCGTTCGTTAAATCGACAGCCTCATCTGCAAGCAGCTGAAACCCCGCCGCCAGCATGACCTCGGGATACACCTTATGCGCACGCCCGCCTACATCATGATTGCCCCATACGGCAAGCTTGATGGGCGCATCGATACGCGCAAGCTCCGCGGCGTCGGCATCCGCGTCCTCCGTGTACGCACCGTAGTTGTCAAACAGATCGCCGAGGAACAACACCGCGTCGGCGCGCTGCGTGTTGATTTTGTCCACAATACGCCCGAGCCGCTCTGTATCCACACCGCACCCGAGGTGCACGTCGCTGAACACCACGATGCGCATGTCGTGCGTCACCCGTTCGGAGCGCATCGTTTGATGCCCCACGAGCAGCAGCGCGGGCTCGCCCCACCGCGCATAGCAGTAGGTCAGCCCGGCAAGCAAAAGCAGCGCGCCGCAGAAGACCAAAAAGCGTTTCATGCCTCAGATGCCTCACGCGCGATCTCCCAAAGCGCAAGCACGCGCTCGTTCCGCCCGGACAGATAAAGCCAGCCGAAAAGCGCCTCAAGTGCCGTCGCGTAAGCATATTCTTCCGAACTGGCATGGCGCGGAACCGTCTTCGGCCGCGCGTTGCGTCCACGGCGAAAAACGTCCTGCTCTTCTTCGGTCAAATGAGGTATCAGCGCATGAGCCGCGCGCGACTGCGCTTCCGCCCGTGCGAGCGCAACCGTTCGGCTGTGCATCTGTTTTGAGCGGCATGCCCCGTTGCGTGCTACATGGGTGCGCGCCAAAAGCTCGTAAACTCCGTCGCCCACGTGCGCAAGCGTCAGTGTAGACAGCGCATTGAGCGACTGCGCGTCAAATTTCTCTGTTAAGTGTTCCACAGCATCCTCCCGCTGTCAAATTCACGTTTTGTATTCTACCATAACTTGTGCACAATTACCACACCCAACATGAGGAATGCAACAATGTTTACATTTTGGCGTCAGGAAATAAAAAATCCATCCGCGCAGACGCGGATGGATATAGGGGTGCGAAGCGATTACTGCGCGGCATTCAGCTTCTTTGCAAGCTGGCTTTTCTTCCTTGCCGCCGCGTTTTTATGGATAGCGCCCTTGGCGGCAGCCTTGTCAACACTCTTGACGGCGTTGACAAACGCAGCCGAGACGTCTTCACCATTCGCGAGAACGGCGTCAAACTTCTTGATCTTCGTCTTAAGACCAGACTTGACGGCACGGTTCTTCTCGTTACGCATGGCGCTGACAAGCACGCGCTTTTTAGCAGACTTGATATTCGGCAAAATCACAACCTCCTTACAGACAATTTACAACAACGATAATTCTACCATCAACCTGACAAAAATGCAAGCGTAAATTTACATATTGCGGCCGATATCAGAAAAAAATATTCTTATGTGATCGATTTCATCATGAACCAAGGAAAGGCGGTGCCGATATGTATAAACGGCGAACCGATCTCGCGCTCGAAGCGCAGGAGCTTTACACACAGTCGCAGCGACGCGAGCCGGATGGCGTGCGCGTAACCGAGCTTTCACGCGGGCCAATCTCTGTTCACCGCGTCGCCGTGCTTGACGAACGCGGCGAGCAAGCGTTAGAAAAACCGCGCGGGAACTATGTCACGCTTTCCTTTTCTCCGCGCATGCTGACCGATCGTGATTCCTTTGCAGACTGCGCGCGCGCGCTGGCCGACGAACTGTCTGCACTGCTGCCCGAAAAGGGCGAGGTCTTGGTGGTTGGCCTTGGCAACCGCGCCATGACGCCCGACGCAATCGGCCCGCTTGCCGTGCGTGAGGTCGTTGTCACACGCCATCTGCGCGCGCAGTTTCCCGAGGCTTTCGGTACAATGCGCTCGACGTGCGCCGTGCTGCCCGGTGTGCTCGGCATGACGGGGGTGGAGACGGCTGAGCTGGTGCGCGGCACGGTAGCGCATGTCAAACCCGCCGCCGTCATCGCCATCGACGCGCTTGCATCCCGCTCTGCGTCACGCCTTTGCTCCACCTTTCAGCTTGCCGACACCGGCATTACGCCGGGCGGCGGCGTGTGCAACGCGCGCGACGCGCTCAACCGCGAAACGCTCGGCGTGCCGGTCATCGCAATCGGCGTGCCGACCGTCGTTGACGCATTGACGCTTGCTGCGGACATGCTGGAGGAGGCCGGCATAGACGCAATGCTGCCGGAACGCGAGCTATCGGTTTCATCCCTTTTCGTGACGCCGCGCGACATCGACGCGCAGGTTGCCAAAAGCGCGCGTATCATCGGCTGCGCGGTCAACCTTGCGCTGCACCCCGATCTGACGCTCGCCGACATGGAGCAGTTTTTGTCATAATACCTTCCCCTTTTGCGTAAGGATAAGGAAGTCATCGCAGGTCCGCAGCGCAGGAGGGTTTATCATGTCAAACCGAAAAAAACGTCGCGGCCGCCGCATCCGGCGCAGCCGCATACATTTTCCCGGCACACTGATGGCGGCGCTCGTCGTTGCGGCGCTGTTTTATATTGCCGTGCCGTCTCCCCAGGCTCTGCCTGACGCACCGGCAGGCACGGTTGATACCCCTGACCCGGCACAAACGGAGGACGACACGCCTACGGACGAGCCGTCTGAAACGATTGCCGCGCAGGCGCTGCTTCCCGAAAGCGCGGTTCCCGAAGGACTGCCCGCCGTCACGCAGCCCGTTTCGCCCGTATCACCTTCGACGCCCGTCATCAAGGCCATCACCATCGATGGTTCTGATGGAGAATACCCTTCGTCAGGCGTTGTGTTCATCCAAAACCGATCGAAGTATGACATCGACATCGCCGGTCTGTTAAAAATGAAGGACACGGTGAAGCTGTCGGGTGATCAGGTGCAGGTGCTCATCATGCACACCCACGGCACCGAGGCCTATACGCCCGACGCGACCCACAGCTATGTCGCAACGGATACCAGCCGCACGAAAGACAGCAACAACAATATGCTGCGCGTCGGCGCGGAGATCGAAAAAATACTTGAAGCAAACGGGATTAAAACCATTCATTCGACCGTGCTGAATGACAGCCCGTCCTATTCTGGCTCATATAACCGCGCCCTCGACGACATCTCCGCAAAGCTTAAGGCAAATCCGTCAATTAAGGTGGTCATCGACGTCCATCGCGACGCGATGGAAACGGGGACGGGCATTTGCTATAAAACAGTCGCACAGGTGGATGGAAAGCAGGTCGCGCAGCTGATGTTCGTCACTGGTACCGATGGGGGCGGGCTTAAGCACCCCAACTGGAAAAAGAACCTGTCGTTTCAAATGAAGCTGCAGCAACGCATCAATACGCGTTATCCCGGCATCATGCGCCCCATGAGCATACGCAACGAGCGGTTCAACCAGCATGTGACGACAGGTAGCATGTTGATTGAAGTCGGCACATCCGGCAATACGCTGGAAGAGGCGCTCGCCTCGGCGCGTATATTTGCGCGCGAGCTTTCCTCACTGCTCAACGAGCGAAAATAGAGACCCATACCGCAATCTTGCAAGAAAGGAGGGCAATGCCCTCCTTTTATCATATGCACGCTTGTTATGCTTCGACGATAGACGAAAGCTCGGCGATGTACTCTTCCGCAAGCGGGCTGAGCGTAATGTTGCGATTACGCAGCCAGCCGACCTCAAAACGAAACGGCATCGGCTCGGCCAGCTTAAACATGCGGCCCTTTGTAAACAGCGTATTGGTTGTGCCAAGCTTTTTATAGATGTCCTGGCTTGCCAGATTACAGCGAAACTCGTCATATCGAATCGAGTCGGTAAACGCGGCGCGCGAGTCGCGAAAATCCATCGAAAACTGCGCTTCCAGCGCTTCCGCCTCTTGGCGGTTCATGCGCTGGAACATGGAATTGTGTTCAAATACACAAAACAGGCTGAGGTCATGCAGCTCTGAAAGCGTCAAAACATCGCTCGAATAGTTATAAAGCGGACTTTCCTCACTGACGGTGATACACGGATCAAACTGGCGCAGCGGCGTATATTCGACCTCGTTGTTCGCAAAATCAATCATACACTCGTTCTTGCTCAGCGTGGTGATGGTAACGACGCCGATATCCGCCTCACGGCTGATTACACTTGCATAGCTCTCCGACGCACTGACGCAGTTATGCGACAGCTTAATGGCATTGTGATGGTGGCGTGCAACCACGCGCGCAAAGGCCGCGCCTGCGAAACGGGTCGGTCCGGAGGCAACGCTGAGCGAATGGTAATACCAGTTGTCTTCTCTGCGCGCCATATCACGGATAATCGCGATGTTGCGCGTTACATTTTCCGCACTCTTGACGAACATCTCTCCATAAGGGGTAAGCACAGCTCCGCTGTGCGAACGGTAAAAGATATCCTGTCCCAATTCACGCTCGAGTGCGCGCAGCGATTTGCTAAGCGCCGGCTGCGTGAGAAAGAGGTTCTGCGCCGCCTGGTTGATCGAACCGGTCCGTGCAATTTCCAGCACGACTTTGATCTGTTCGAACGTCATCGTCATTCCTCCCAACAAACAGGCATTTGCCAGCCCCGTTTTGTGTCTATTTGACCAGATTACCATAAGAACGCCCAAATATCAAGCGCGACTTATCAAAGTGGGGGATTCGCAAACGCGAATCCCCCACTGCTTATAAAATATGCTGCTTGGCGCGTAAGCTTACTGCGGTTTAAACTGACCCTTGGACACGCCGCAGATTGGGCATACGTAATCGTTCGGCTCATTTTGGATATCACCCTCGTGCACATAGCCGCAAACGGTGCAAACATAGTTCTGCTTGACCATTTTGGGTTCCTCCTTTTGATAAGTAGGCGCATTTTTAGGAGCTTTTCCCTTGATAACTCTATGATAATAGTCATACGTCATCGGCGGACATTTCTCAAGATTTTCGGCTTGCTCAATATCGGCAAAAAATACGATGTGCGTTCCGCGGTCGGCGCTGCCGATCACGTTGCATATCATATAAGCCGCGCAGCCTTGTTCGATGACGGGAAGGCCATCCACGGTACGGTGTGCAATCGTTGCAAACTTATCCGTGTCTCTGCCCGAGCTGTAGCCCAAGCGGCCGATCACCGCAGTATCGACCCCTTCGCACAAAACTGAAATCGAGAAACGCCCATTTTTTAAAATCGCGTCGCAGGTATAATTCTGCTTGCTGATACTGACCGCCAAAGTATTCGGCTCGTTCGTAATCTGAAAGCAGGTGTTGACGATGCATCCCGTTTCTTTCGCGCCATCGTGCGCGCCGAGGACATAAAGGCCATATGAAAGCCGGAACAATGCCGTTAAATCCATAATCATTCCTCCTTCGCAATGTATGCGTATTCTTATATATACCAAAGCCGTGCACTTTTGTCAAGTTGCCGCCCTGAATTTCTCTCTGACTTCCTATTTCTTAAATTTTTCCGTCTATTGCCTGCTTTTGTCGTAATTCCCATTTTTATATGTTATACTGGCTCTATGTGCTTTCGCATGCGAGCAAAAAAATAATGCATGGCGGGAACAAATTTCCTTTATAATGGTCAAAGGATATAAGTATGCAATAGCAAAAGAAGCAGGAGGAAAACATCATGTCCGAAAACACTGTGAACGGCGCCGCCGTCGCGTCGCCGTCTCAGGACGCGCCTGTACGCAACAAGTACGCAAATCCCAAAAAGCGGCGCAAGATGCCGCTATGGCTTAAGCTTGTAATTTGGTTTGTTATCATCGGCGGCCTTGCCTTCGGCGCATACAAACTTATTACCACGCTGAGCAAAAAGGACGATCCCATGGTGCAGACGGGCGTCGTTTCACGTGGCACTCTGATGTCGCAAGTGACGGGATGGGGCAGCATTGTCCCTCAGGAAAAGAAGGAATACGGTGCAAAAGTACGCGGAACCGTAACCGATATTTATGTCAAAAGCGGCGATTTGGTCAAAGCCGGCGACCTTCTGTTCGTCGTTGATCCCACCGACCTGCGCGACGAGCTGACAACGGCGGAAGACGCGCTGCGCGCCGCCCAGCAGCGTGTTGACGACGCGAACAACGCGCTGACCAAAACGTCATTGGCGGCTCCTTTCAGCGGCAAGCTGATCGTTGCCGCAAACCTCAAGCCCGGGCAGGATCGACGACTCCGTTATGCGTCTGTCGCTCTACTTCAGCTATGCCTACGACGGCAGCGTAAAGACGGGTATGACGGTGAACGTTTCCGTGCCTGACAGCATGGCGCTTGTGAAAGGCACCATCACCTCGGTCGACAAGGTTGAAAAGCCGATCGACGGCGCAATCTGCTTCCGCGCCAACATTTCCATCCCTAACCCCGGCACACTGGCGGAAGGCCAGCTTGCGTCGGGTTATATTTCGAGCTCCTCGGGCGACATTATGCCCGCCGACACCGGCAAGCTCGAATACAACGATCGCGCGGAGCTTGTCATGCAGGTTGCCGGCAAGCTGACCGTTGCCGACGTGATGGAGTATAAATACTACAAAAAGGGTGCGGTCATCTGCTCGGTTGACAACTCCTCTCTGCTCCCCACGCTCAACGACGCCGTAAAGGCGCGTGACGAAGCACAGAAAAAAGTAACTGAAATTCAAAACAGCCTTTCGAGCACCGAAATCCGGTCGGAGATCGACGGCATGGTTTCCGCCATGATCCTCAACGTGGGCGATAAGCTGACAGCTTCCGGCACCTCGGTGATTACCATTTCCAATACCGACTCGCTGCGCGTTGACATTCAGGTCGACGAAATGGACGTTTCCAAGGTGCAGCTCGGCATGCCCGTACAGATTACATACAATGATGGCGCGGATATGGCGGAGGGTACGCTTACCTACCTGAGCTTTGAGGCGAAATCCGAGCAGGGCGGCGGCTGGAACAGCGGCGCGGTTGCCTACTTCCCCGCCCAGATCAGCGTTGCAAACAGCGGCAAGCTTCTGCCCGGCATGGGTGTAAACTATACCATCACCTCCACGGTCAAGGAAGACTGCCTAATGGTTCCGTCGCCCGCCGTTGTCTTTACGGAGAGCGGCACAGTGGTTTACGTCAGCAAAAACCATGAAAGCGAATATACCGCCGCAACGCTGCCTGAAGGCACCGTAATCCCGGACGGCTACTTCCCCGTGGCGGTTGAAGTTGGTCTGTCTGACGACTCGAACACCGAAATTGTCTCCGGTCTCAACGAGGGTGCGGAAATTTACGTCACAACCTATACCAACGACCCCAACATGGGGTGGTAGGCGGTGCCTCATGTTAATTGATATCAGAAGAGTCAGCAAGATTTACAACGAGGGGCTGCCTTCCGAGGTGCGCGCGCTTGACGATGTTTCCCTTCAGATCGACAACGGCGAGTTCACCACCATCCTCGGGCAGTCCGGCTCAGGTAAATCGACGCTGATGAACATTCTCGGGTGTCTCGACATCCCGACCTATGGAGAGTATTACCTGAACGGCGAGCCTGTCAATGAGATGCCGCTGTCACAGCTCTCCATGATCCGAAACCACCACATCGGCTTTATTTTTCAGGGCTTTAACCTGATTACGGGTCTTACGGCCCTGGAAAACGTGGAACTCCCTCTGATCTATCGCGGCATGTCATATGCCAAGCGAATGGATCTGTGCCATCAGTCGCTTGCAGAGGTCGGTTTGGCCGACCGCGTCAAGCATCTGCCCACAGAGCTTTCGGGCGGCCAGCAGCAGCGCGTCGCCATTGCGCGTGCCATTGCCGCCTCGCCACCCATCATCATGGCCGACGAGCCGACGGGCAACCTCGACTCAAAGTCAGGCCGTGAAATCATGCAGAAGCTCGTGGCGCTCAACCGTGAGGGCGCCAGCGTCATCCTCATCACACACGATCTCAAGCTGGCGCGCGTCGGCAAGCGCATCATCACGCTGCGCGACGGAAAGGTGCTCTCCGACGAGGCCGTTTCGGAAGAAGAAAGAGTGGCCGCGCTTGCCGAGGAGGTGGAAGAATGAGAGTGTTGCAAACCTTTTCCATGGCGATGAAGTCGATCGCACATAACAAGATGCGCTCTTTTCTCACCATGCTCGGCATCATCATCGGCGTTTGCTCGGTTATCACGCTGGTTTCCACCATTCAAGGCTTCCAGCGCCAGACCATGGAGCAGTTTAACAAGATGGGCACCAACCGCATCAACATCTATACCTGGGACTGGAATAGCGCCGGCCCCAAAAACATCGCCAACGACCTTTATACATATTGCCTTACGCTGGGCGAAGAAGTCGCGGGCATGACCCCCCAGTCGCAGACTTACACCAAGCTGCGCTACAAGACCAAAAACCTTGACAGCCGCGTTTACTTTGGCAACGACCAGTTTGACGCCTGCTTCAATTATGAACTCGTGCGCGGGCGCTCGATCTGCTATGCCGATATCCGCAACCGTACCAAGGTTTGCGTTCTCGGCAGCCGCATCCAGCAGGAGTTTTTTAGCCTCATTGATCCCATCGGCAAAAAGATAAAGATTAAAGGCGTGGAATACACCGTCATCGGCGTGTTTGAAAGCAAGTTTGACAACATGCAGGGCTCTAACGACGACATGATTCTCGTGCCTGTCTCTTTGCAGGGTTCAATTACCGGTTCTAAGCAGATCACCGAGTTTGTCGTTAAGGCTGCCGATTCTAAGGCAACCGAAAAGGCTATCTCCAAGCTGCGCACGTTCTTGACTGCGAAACTGGGTGAAAACCAGTTCAGCGTGTGGTCTGATAACTCCTGGATGGAGTCGCAGAACGACATGCTTAAAATTGCAACGCTCGTCGTTGCTGGCGTGGCCGGAATTTCGCTTCTGGTCGGCGGCATCGGTATCATGAACATCATGCTTGTTTCGGTTGCCGAACGTACGCGCGAAATCGGCATCCGCATGGCGATCGGTGCCCGGCGCCGCGACATTGTGACGCAGTTCCTCATCGAGGCGGCAACGATCAGCGCCTGCGGCGGCGTACTAGGCATCCTGTTCGGCACGCTCGGCTCCGCTATTTTATCCGCGGCCATATTCAAAAAAGTGTTCTACCCAAGCATCGCCATTACCATCGGCGCGTTTGCGTTTTCGGTCATGCTGGGCATATTCTTTGGTATCTACCCCGCCTTGAAGGCGTCTAAAATGCAGCCCGTCGAAGCGCTGCGCAACCAATAGGAGGGCAAGGAAATGAAAAAACGGATTTTATGCGCGGCGCTCGCTCTTGTGATGCTGCTCGGCTCGGTGCCTGCGCTCGCCTTCAGCGACATTCCCGATTCTGCGGAAAAGTCTGCCGCCGAGGCACTCGCATCGCTCGGCATCGTCGCCGACGTCGATCGGTATAACCCGAACAGCAACCTCACCCGTGCCGAGTTCTGCAAAATTGCGACGCTTGCCCTCGGTTTTGCCGAGCACAATATTTACAATAGCCTGACCATTTTCCCCGATGTGAAGCACACCTCCTGGTTTGCCTCTTATGTGAACGCATCGGTGCGTAAGTTCCAGATCATCCGGGGCTATCCCTCCGGCCGGTTTGAGCCCAACCGTGACATCACCTACGGCGAGGCGGTGACCATTCTGCTGCGCATGCTCGGCTATGAAACGGCCGACATCGGCGCCATGTGGCCGCGCGATTACGTTGTTAAGGCGTCTGTCATCGGCCTGACGAACGGAATGAAAACCCTTTCCGCAGCAAACGCCATTCCGCGCGGCCAGGCTGCAATCCTGCTGCGCAATCTTCTGCTTCTTCCCAAAAAGGACGGAACGCCCTTTTTATCCGTCGGCTTTGGCAACGCAGTAGAGAACGCCATTCTGCTTGGCACCCCGGAAAACGACACCACGCTGAGCGCAAATCAGCTTCGCTTTTACATTGATGATAAGGCAACCGTCGTCACCGGCAGCGGCACAGTGAAGGTAAGCTCGGTCGGCCTGCGCGGTCTCCTTGTTTACAGCAAACAGAACGCTGGCCGCATCGCAGGCTTCGTGCCCGACGCCGGCGCGGAATATGTCACCGTGAAGTCGGTAACGAGCGAGCGCCTCGAAACCTCAGCAGGCACGCTGATCACTATTCCGCGCGAGGCGCAGACCGCCGTTTCCGGCACGGTAGCCACCTGGCCCCTGAGCTGGTATGACGTGGCACCTGGTTCGTCGGTCGCCATTTACCGCACCGACCGCGGTGTTATCTCCCTTGTTTCCGTGCTTTCGGGCAGCACGGCGGCATACACCAGCACGATGGTCTACGGCATCGACCCTGTGATCATCGCCTCCGGCGCGCGTATCATCAAGGACGGCGCATCCGTTTCAGCCGACGCGCTGAAAAACTATGACGTGGTATCCTACACCGCGTCGGATAATACCTATTATGTCAGCTCGCAGCGTGTTACGCTGCTCTATGAAAGCGGCGGCCCGACCTATTCCTCTCCCAGTCAAATCACGGCGGGCGGTGCAAAGTTCACCATCTCTCCGGACGCGGCAAAGTATTTCGCCAATCTGCAGCTTGGTACGCCCATCACACTGCTCTTTGACCAGACGGGCAAGGTAGCGGGCGCCGTCAGCCCCTCAAAGGCGAGTGGAACGGCTATTGGC
>MEFT01000092.1:2722-10256 GCA_001725215.1 Clostridium sp. SCN 57-10 | reverse complement strand
ATAGGTATAGCGGTCAAATCCCGGCTCACCCTCTCTCACCTTGGGATGCACCGCCGCAAGAGACGCCATTTTGGGGTTGGTCTTCGCCATTTCTTCGATATTCTCTTTATTCATGACGTTCTGCATGTCGGGATCCGCGATGGTATAGCCGTTTTTATCGATGATATAGGTATAACCCGCTTCGCTTACCTTGATATCTGCCACGGTATCATATAGAACGGTAGCCGGGAGCGCGGCGGCGATGACGCCCGCTACCGTGGAGTTTTCCTTGCCGTCTTTCCATATGGGGGCGGAAACCATCACGATAAGTTCGCTGCTTCCTTCACTCACCATAGGTGTGGACATGTATGTTTGACCCTGTATACTTATTGTGAAAAAGTCTTGGTCGGCAAAATTCCCTTTGCCGGAGTTCGCGATGCCGTCGACATCGATGATATACGCCTCGGTCATGCCGCCTTCCGCGACCTTGGCTTTCGCCTTGGCGAGCTTTTCGCTCATCGACGCAAACGGCGCGGACATCACATAGTTCTTTCCGAGTTCTTTGAGAATGTTTGTGTAAAAGCTGAGTCCGTTGGAGACCGATTTGGCGGCGGTATTTGCCGTTGTGACCATGGACTTTTCCAGACAATCCGCCGCGCTCTGATAGCTGAGATACGCTGAGATAACGCCAAACAGAACGACGATGACAAAAACAAGCGCAACCACGGAGGACATAATCTGAAACTTCAGGCTGCTTCTTCTCTTTTCGCGTTTTTTCTTGATCGTCTTGATTTTCTCGACTTTCTTCTTCATCCCTACACCTCAATTTTTCTAATAAAGGCATCGCGGACCGGCGCTTCGTTCTCCCAAAGGCCGGTTATCGGCAGACATGTTTACAGTGTTTCTCCCTTTGATAGGCGACACTGTATAACGTCCTGCCCGTTAATGTAGTTATGATATGTTTTTTTGTAAATTCAAGCTATATTATGTATTTTCTTTCAATAGCTCCACGGCAGTCTTTTTGCCGGCCACCTGCCGCGCGTCAGATCCGCGCCCGTAACGCAATCAAGCGGACAGTGAGCCCTCACTGTCCGCTTGATCTGTGGTGTCCGATGACAGCACGCAACGCGTGCAATCAGTTATTTAGTCTTTTCTCCCCGAATCAGCTCCAGATTGGGTACGCCGTCCTTCCCGTTGTAGGAAAACAGGTATTCGAGCGTGTACTCGCTGTCTGTCAGCACAAGCATATAAACAGGCGCTCCTTCGGGCCGCAGCACGGATCCGCCAAGCACAAATTCTTCGCCCACGGCGTCGCGTTCGAACACAGTCTCCCGCTTGGTAAAGCTTCCGTCCGTATAATCAACCGCCCAAAGCGTGAGCTTCGCGTCGGTCGCGCGCGGCACGATTAGTACAGGATCCTGCACCTCGTTGCCAAACACGGTATCGGTCGCGGGCGCCTGCTCGCGCTGCGCGTCGGTCGGCACATTGACGATCACGAGACGCACGGCCTCTTCCGCGTCGGGCGCAAGGCTCGTGAATACGCTGTTATCAGCGCTTGTTTGAAAGACAAACGGTGTCATCGGCGCATCATACACATTGTGCCCCGTTTCAATCGGCTTGCCTTCGGCGGTCACCGTCAGGTCGCTGAGCTCGTAAAAGGCACACAGCGTGTTGACGAAAGACGCAAGCATCATCGTCTCTCCCGCTGTGCCCGACGCCGCAACTCCGTCTGCAAAAGCCTTGTTCAGGTTTGCCTTGCCGTGTACGCCATCTGCCTCAAAAGACAATATGGCACTGTCTGCCGGCACCGCGCCGCTATCGGCGAGCGCGCGCGTCAGATCTCCCGCGTCAACAGTGTCTGCCTCCTTGGCCAACACGACCGTCTTTTCCTCCAAGTTGTCAAGTGCGGCATTGGGCACGAGCAGCGTGATCTCGGTATGCGGCGCAGGCGTTGTACTGCCGACCGTTGTCTGCGAGCCGCCTCCGACGCGCGCACACCCCGCAGCCGTGCAAAGAAGCGCAAGCACCATCGCCATCCATCGTTTCATATCCTCCACATCCTTTCGTGGTTCTGTTGTTCAGACTGCCCTTGGTAGGTAAGGTTCCATTATTTACGTTTTATTTGTTGTTCCGGTCAGTCTGATGGGCTATAATACCATTATACCATAAAATCGTTTCGCGCGGCGCATTTGTCTCTCTGTTGTCAAAGCAAAGTCCGAGCGGCTTTGAGCGCGGTGATCCGCGCCGGCGGCTTCCTTGCCGCCGCTTTGCATATATTATAACCATAATGAATGGCGGTGAACATGATGAAAATGATTTTTTCCGGAGCAAATCATGAAGTGACAGGCAGCTGCACGCTGCTCGAGGTGGGCGGCAAACACCTGCTCGTCGACTGCGGCATGCAGCAGGGGCGCGATGTTTATGAAAACGACCCGCTGCCCATTTCGCCGGACAAGCTCGACTTTATCCTTTTGACGCACGCACACATCGATCACTCGGGGCTCGCCCCGCTCATGACCAAAAACGGCTTCTCGGGACAGTATCACGCAACGGAGGCAACGTGCGCGCTGTGCGAAATCATGCTGCGCGATTCGGCGCACATCCAGCAGAGCGAGTTCGAGTGGAAATCGCGCAAGGCACGCCGCGCAGGACGTGATGAAGCCGAACCGCTTTACAGCATGGCCGACGCGGAAGCCGCTATTGCGCAGCTTACGCCGCACCCCTATAACGAGCGCGTCAAGCTTGCGGAGGGCATCGAAATTCGTTTTATCGACGCCGGGCATCTTCTCGGCTCCTCCAGCATAGAATTATGGCTCACAGAGGATGGGGAAACACGCAAGCTCGTCTTCTCGGGCGACATCGGCAATCATAACAAACCGCTTATCCGCGACCCGCAGTATATTCAAAGCGCCGACTATGTAGTGATGGAATCGACTTACGGCGACCGTCTGCACGATCCGCAGCCCGACTACGTCACTTCGCTCGCCGAGGTGCTGCAGCGCACATTCGACCGCGGAGGTTCCGTTATCATCCCCGCGTTCGCCGTCGGCCGCACGCAGGAGCTTTTGTTTTTCCTGCGTCGCGTCAAAGAGCAGCGGCTTGTGCACGGGCACGATGGCTTCCCCGTCTACGTTGACAGCCCGCTTGCCGTAGAGGCGACCAACGTCTTCAACGAAAGCATGTCGTGTTGCCTTGATGAGGAGAGCCGCTCGCTGGTGCAGCGAGGCGTCAACCCCATCATGTTCCCCGATCTCAAACTTTCGGTCACGCTGAGCGATTCGACCGCGATCAACAACGACGCGCGCCCGAAGGTTGTGCTTTCTGCAAGCGGCATGTGTGAGGCGGGGCGCATCCGCCACCACCTGAAGCACAATTTGTGGCGCCCCAACGCGACCATTCTGTTCGTCGGCTATCAGGCACACAACACACTGGGACGGCTGCTGCTCGAGGGCGCCAAATCGGTAAAGCTTTTCGGCGAAGAAATCGCAGTCAAAGCAGAAATCTGCATGATGGCTGGCATCAGCGGCCACGCCGACCAAAACGGCCTGCTTGCGTGGGCCGAGGCGTATAACCCCAAGCCGCGCGCCATTTTCCTCGTGCACGGCGAGGACGAGGTGATGCGCACGTTCGCCGCGCTTTTGGGTGAGCACGGCTTTACCGTCGAGCAGCCGTTCAGCGGATCGCAGTTTGATCTGCTTTCCGGCGATTTTACCGTGCGCGCCGAGCCGCGCGCCGTCGCGCAGCGTGCCGCGGGCGAGCAGGTCATCCGCGAGCAGTATCAAGAGCTGCTTGAAGCCGCACAGGCGCTGCAAAATGCCGTTGCGCGCGCGTCCGGTTATAGCAATCGCGATCTGAAGAGCATGACGTGCCAGCTGCGTGAGCTGGCAGGCAACTGGAACAAATAATCATACTTTAGGAGGCCTTTATGACCTGTCTCACCGTGACGGAAATCAACCGCCGCGCGCAGCACGATCCCGCAGCCTTTGTGCAGCAGTGCGAGGCGGAGTATCGTGCGAAAATAGACGATGCCGCACGGCGTGTGCTTGCGCTCGCGTCCGAGCGGCCTATCGTGCTGCTCTCCGGTCCGTCCGGCTCGGGCAAGACCACGTCTGCGCTCTTGGTTGAGCGTTGGCTTGACCGAAGCGGTCACCAAACCCTCACGCTTTCGCTCGACAATTACTTTCTGTCACACTCCGCGGGCCCTCTGCCGCTCGATGAAAACGGCAATGTCGACCTCGAATCACCCGCGCGGCTCGACAGTGTGCTGCTTGAACAGCAACTTTCCGACATTTTTGCCGGACGGCCGATCGACATGCCTGTCTTTGACTTCGCGCAGCAGGAGCGGTCGGGAACGCAGCCGCTTACGCGCCACGAAGGCGAGCTCGTCATTGCGGAAGGGATTCATGCGCTCAACAGCGCCGTGGTGGGTCACAGCATCGATTTTTCCACAGGGATGTACGTCAGCGTTCGCACACGTGTCATGCTGGGCGGCGAAGAACTGCACCCCTCGCGCATCCGCCTGATGCGCCGCCTGCTGCGCGACAAGCTGTTCCGCGGGCGCGCGTTTGATCAGACGCTCTCCATTTTCCCCAGCGTCACACGCGGCGAGGATCTCTATATCATGCCGCACAAACACCGCGCAAGCATCGAGCTGGATACGTTTATCCCCTATGAGCTTTGCGTTTACCGTGACCTGCTGCTCGACGGCCTTACGCCCGACGGCGGCCCGTATAACGAGCTGAAACATGAGCTGACGCGCTTTCTTTCAGGGCTTGCGCCGATCGACGCGTCGCTCGTGCCGCCCGATTCGCTGGTGCGCGAATTCATCGGCGGCAGCGTGCTCGGCGTATAGGCGCTAGCCAAAGCAAGCTTTGCAGCATGCGCTCAATTATCCCCGATATGCATCAAATGATAAGGCCGAAGTGACGCACTCTGCGTCGCTTCGGCCTAATGTTGTCGTTACCATATGGACGGCGGTAAGCTCTTTCTCGAGCACATCGGCAAACCGCTGAATATCCGGCCCCAGGCACGCGGCATAGCGCGTCGTTTCTTCTTGTGCCATGGACGCCGCAGGGGCCTTACGCACCTCGACCGCGCGCATCAGGGCGTCCGGCACGGGGCAAATTCCATGTTGCAGCGCCCATTCGCCGGCGGCCGTCTTTGCGATGATTTGGTCGGTGCGCAGCGTGTAAATACACCGCGCGATATCGAGCAGCCAGCCATAGGCGTACCGATTTGCGCCGGTCTCCCGCGCGTGCTCGCGTATCGCGCGCAAATGGCGGGCGATATCACCGCACAGCTGCGTATAGGTTGGGTACGTCATTTGACCCCGCACCTCATCGCCATGCAGCAGCACGCCGTCATCCAGCAGCTGTGCCATTCCAAAGCTGTCAAGCGCATAACAGTGATCCATCCGCTGTCCGCTTGTGCCCCAGTACACCGTTCGTTCGCCCCTTCCGGTAAGGAACGCATCCAGACTGAGCATACCGCCTTCAAACAAACGAAAATAAGGGTTGTCAGGAAACTGCTGCGCCATAGCCTGACGCAGACCGACAAGCCGCTCGGCTTGCGCCTGTGGGATCTCTGCCTTTGTCAGAACGAGTATGTCGATATCGCTCCAGCCTTGCTTATAGTCGTCCAGTACAATGGAACCGTAAAGGTAAACGGAAGGAGTGCCGCAGGCAAGAACGCCGGTTATCGCATCAGTCATGCAATCGATGGAGTTTTTAAGGTTCATGCTACATTCTCCAATCCGGCGTGCTACACGTCATTTTTTATTCGTATAGCGATAGACGGTTCCCTCTGAAATGTGAAGCTGCTGCGCGATTTCCGCAACAGCGCCCTTCAGCATCAAAACGCCCTGCTCGTTCAGCTCCTGCACGATGCGCTGCTTTTCGTCGCTCGACATGCGCTTGGTCGGCACATTGAGATTTGCGATGGTGCGGCTGATAATGGTGTTGGCGAGCGACGCAAGCGGGTTTCCGATGTTTTCCGAATACCCCTCCGAAACGGCGGCACTTTCACCGAACTGCATGGTGCTGAGCAGCGCCTGCACGCTCGACTTAAAATCGTTGAGCGGCGTCATATCGTTGTTAACGCACAGCATGCCCACCAGCCTGTCTTCGTTTTTGATATATAACGTGGAGGAATAGAACTGGCGGTCTTTGGTGTTGCCGCTATAGTTGGCGATGTAATCCCGCTCAAGATATGCTTTGTTTTTAAGTATTTTCAGCGCAAGGTCTGTCATCGGGCTGCCAATGGCACGCCCCGAGTGATGTTCGTTTCGTATGGCAATGACAGACGCCTCCGGCTTTGACACATCATGAAGCAGTACTTCGTAATTGGTTCCACAAACGTCGGCAATGAAGTCGACAAGGGGGATATACTGTTGCAGCAATTCCTGATCCGTCATATTCGACCTCCGGCACTTATTCTATTTATTTATTTTACACAACATTGATTCAAAATGGTAGTACCCAAATATTCATACCCCTATATTGAATATTCAATAAAGCAACGTATGCCGCCCCACGTCGCCCCAGACCTTGTCCAGCAACTGGGCACGGCTGTGCACACGCTCGGGGTGCTTCAGCATGGTATAGCCGTCCAGGTTAAGACGCGATTGCAGCATGTTGTCGTCCTTCCAGACGGTAGTCATCTGCGAGCCGACCGGGCAGTAGATATAGAAGCCACTGTCGATGATATAGCGGAAACGGGGATCGTCGCGGTCATAGACCACGCCAAACGGCGTGATGATGATCGGCGTTTCACCGACATACGGCGCAATCTCGCCGAGCCAGCGCCCCGTATCATATTTCAGCTGATCCATCGTCATCGTCTTATTGGTCCAGTACTGATTATGGGTGTAGCTGTGGTTTGCGATCTGCCAACCGGTGCTGCGCAGCGCCGTGGCAACCTCTTTGACCTTGCTCAGCATCTTCTGCTGTGTATCCGCATCGTAATCAGGCAGGTCGGTAATGCGATAACCGAACGCGCCCTCATAGCCCGTGAGTGCCACGATACCCTTTGCGCCGCGATAAGAAAACTCGGGATGCTCCTTGACAAACGCATCGAGGATGGGCATGACATCTCCGTCATAGGTCACGGTATCGTTGCCATTTTGGTCTTTGACGATGGTTACCACGTTTCCGTCGGCATCTACGTCAAGCCGGTCGGCAAACCCATCAGGTTTCATATAGTCGTAATAGTTGACGTCGTCAATCGAAATGACAAGCGGCTTCTTTCCGGCGGGCAGATAAATATCCTTGGGCACAGCCTTGCCGTCTTTCAGCTCGACCATCTGCGTGATGTCATAAAGCACGAAGTTATTTTTAAGGAAGAGGGGCAGCATTTTTTGGAATTCGCTGACCGTCGTCATATACATATTATAGCCTTCCGCGGGGTGGCCTTTGTTATCAAACGCAAGCGAGGTGTCGATGATGAGGCTGTGGAAAAACACATGGTAATACTGCGTGCCGTCATATTTCACAAGCGCGTCTTTTTCGCTTTGATATTCCGCCGCCTTGGCCTTTGCCGCATCGGTGTTTACACCGCC
>MEFT01000092.1:0-2680 GCA_001725215.1 Clostridium sp. SCN 57-10 | reverse complement strand
AGGTCGGCCTGCGCCAGAAGCGCCGTGCTATCCGCCCCTTCAGGTGCTGTTGTGGTGTCATCCGGCGCACCCGTGGTGGAAGAGCCAGCCTGTGTTTTGCCCGTGCTCTCACCTGGTACATTGGGCTTCGGCGCTTTTTCGCCGCCAAACGCCACGACGGCCGCCCATATCGCAAGCGCAACCGCGATCAGTGCGAGCGTAATCAAAAACGCCACGCGCATCGGGCGCCGTTTGCTGCGATGGTCCAAATGTTTCATGAATCGTCCCTCCTGTGTCGATGCGATTGCATCCGCGCATACCAGTCAGACTTGCGCGCACGCAAAATTGTTCCTTATTCCGTCAGATTTCGTCGAGTTAATTGTATCATAGTTCCTAAAAAAAAGAAAGACCGCCGATATGGTATCACACAGCGTCTTTATACCCATATACTGTCCTATACATATCATTTTGGAGGCCGGCATATGAAATATACATTTTTCCTGGGCGCCAACTCACGGCGCGGCTTTGTCTCTTTCTTTGAGGATGTGTGCACCGAACAACCCGGACGCGAGGTCTTCATGATCAAGAGCGGACCGGGCTGCGGAAAGTCTACCATGATTCAAAAGGTGGGCGACGCGCTGGTGGGCGACGGTGCGCGCGAAGATATCCTCTGTTCTTCCGACCCAAACTCGTATGACGGCGTGATTCTTCACGCACGAGGCTGCGCCATTTTAGACGGCACCGCGCCACACGTTCTCGAGCCTGCGATGCCGGGCGCGAACGGCGGCTATCTTGCGTTTCCTCCGTTTCTTGACCGCCTCGCTCTGCGTGAAAAAGCAGGCGCGCTTTACGCCCTTGCTGCCGCAGCACGCGACCATTACGCACAGGCAACGCGCCTGATTGCCGCAGCCTGCGAGGTGCGCGACAGCATTCGCCTGTCTGTCGAGCCGCTTTTTGACCGCCATCGCTTTGCGCGCCGCGCGTTCGGCATCATCGCGCGCGAGCTGCCGCACGCCGAGGGGCGCGGGCGCGTGTTCCGCCGCTTTTTAGACGGCATAACGCCCGACGGCTGCATACGCCTGTGGGACACGGCGGCAACGCTCTGCTCGCGTATCTACGAGCTGACCGACAGCTACGGCTTTTCACACCTGCTGCTCGAGCCCATTCTCCATGCCGCCATCGAGCGCGGCCACGACGTATACGCCTGCTACGATCCCTGCGAGCCGACGCGGCTTCTGCATTTGCTTCTGCCGTCTCTCTCGCTCGGCTTCGTGACGACGTCGCAGGAACGCTGCCCGCTGCCCGTTTACCGCCACATTCGCGCGGACGCCTATGTTTCTCTTTCGGGTGAACGCCGCCTGCGCGGGCGCACCCGCTTGCTTACGCGCATCGCCGACTCGCTGATGGACGACGCCGTGGCCGAGGTACAATCGGCTCACCTGCTGCACGACCGAATCGAGGCCATCTATCGCCCGCACATCGATTTTGCCGCGCTCGACCGCCGCCGCCTCGAAATTATCGACGAACTCTGTGAATAGCGTTATTTCGAAGGGGAATCAAAAATTCCCCCTTCGCACCGCCGCAAAAGCGGCGGCTAACCCCCTCATTTCGCCGATTTTTTGAGAAAGATAGGCGGGCTATGGTGTTTTTTCGGCGCACATACCACCGAAAAAGCAAAACGGCTTAAGCCCTCCATGCTTTTTTGACAGTCAGTCGCGCTATTTCTTCTCAAAGCGCGCGACGGGCACCCATGCAGCACACGCCGTCAGCACGCCGCAAATCAGCGATATCACGAGCAAAAAGGGCAGATAATATACAATCATCGCACTTTTCATGAGCAGCGTCGCACAAACGATCTGTCCAACGCTGTGCAGCGCCGCACCCGCCATGCTGATGCCGAAGAGCGATACGCGCCGGGGATAAAACCGCCGCGCTGCCAACATTCCGGCAAGTGCCAGCACGCTGCCCGAAAGCGACATGAGCAGCGCCGTCGTGCTGCCGCTCATCAAAAACAGCAGAAACACGCGGCATAGCACCACCGCCGCCGCACCTGCGCCGCCCAGGGAGAAAAGCGCCACCATCGTCACCACGTTGGCAAGCCCGAGCTTGACACCGGGTAGCGGAATGAGCAGCGCAAGCGGAAGCGCGCTTTCAAGCAGCGAGAGTGCCAGCGCGGCCGCCGTCAACACGGCGCCGCGCGCCAAAGCTTTTGTCTTCATTGGCCGATCACCACATCCGGCCCGTCTTCACTGCCGACGAGCTTAATCATCACTTTATTTTCCAGACAGACCGCCGTCTGCCCCGCGCGCGTCAACCGCCCCATGTGCACGCAGGTTTTTTGCGGGCATGTCGCTTCTTCAAACCAAATGGCGCCGTCTTCCGCGACAATCGTGTTTTCATACGCGCCGTCTACGGTAAATACGATGCGCTCGCGCAGTCCCGTAAGCGCGATGGTGCGCACCGTGCGCCCGTCCTGTGTTACCACGGCGGTCAGCGTGCCCGCCGTGCCGCGCGTCGCTCCCGAAACAGCGATGACACCCGCAAGCAAAAGCGCAGCGAGCGCGATTAAAAAATCACCCGCCTTAGGCTTCATTGCGGTATACCGTGCGGGCAGCCGATATATGGCCAAGGTCAATCATTTTCATAGAACACTCCGTTTTCAGTCCTCGCTCCCCATACAGAGCTTCCGGAAAGGTCGGCG
>MEFT01000091.1 GCA_001725215.1 Clostridium sp. SCN 57-10 | reverse complement strand
GCCTCGAATCCCAATATCCACGCATCCTTATGATCTTCTGCGTAAGCCCAGGTGATCGCATACTTTCCATCGGGGGACCAACGAAGTTGGCCCAACCTTCCCGTTCGTTGGGGCGCCAGTTCGGTCATCTTTCCCGTTGCTAAGTCGTAAATGAGCGTCTTGCTCGTGTCTTGTGGCGTCCCCACTCGTTCATAGGTGGGAATCAGTTCGGAGTACCCACTTCGGGTGATGTAGTTGGGAACCGGCGCGCGCGTGGTTCCCTCCGGGGACTGAAAGAGATCGATGGAAGCATGCGATCCCGTCGGCGAAATCGCCAAACGACTGTTGCGATAGCCCGTCGGTATCGTAATTGCCACTGCCGTGCTGTCTCCAGAGCCAAAAGGGTTAGATCCACTCGACGCGGGCGCCTCGGTCTTGAGATTCGTCAATTGTGTGGTCGCGCCATCGGCTAAGTTCACCCTAAAGAGATTGTCTCCCTTGGAGTAGATCACCGCTTCGCCATTTGCCACTAACTTTGGGGATTCTTCGCGATCCAGTGTGTTGGTGAGTCGAAGAGGATCGCCAGAACCCTTCCTCAAATAAATGTCTCCTCCCGATTCGTAGACCGTTTGGTCACCTAATTGATCGCCGCGATTCACAGCCCGTCCGGGACGTCCGTTGCCCGAGCCTGCCGCCAGACCTGTACCGTCCCGCTTAACCACATACTCTCGGTAACTTGGCTCTTCCTTTCCATCCGGCTTGGCCCATTGGAATCTCAATTCGCTTCCGTCTTCCGACCACCGCAAGCCACGCGGCGCCATTCCCACCAACGCCGGTCCTCGCATAATCGATTCGATCGTCAGTTCGAATCTCGGTGTGGAAGGCGTAAACAGCAGGGCCAGAGAGAGCATTCAGTAACGATACACCTTCACGTCCACCAAAGTTAAGAATTAAGGAGTCTGAAATATTGCGGTCACCACCGCAGGATTGGCCCATAGAGATGCACAAAAACACTCCAATGATCATTACTGAAAGATCATTGCTGTTCGGTGGAGAGGAGTCGCAATAATCACGCGTTAATGGGACATTAAGTCGCTCAAAGATGAATTAATTGGCTTAAGTACCAATGATTGGATTGGGACGCGCTTTGGCGCGAATGGATATCGTTTATGCGAAAACGCTTCTTGGATTTGCGTCTGGGCGCAAAACTTGCAATTGGATTTGGGTTTTGTTTGGCTCTTAGCGTGGTCATCGCCATCGCTTCTTACGCGGGTTTTCGTGAACTCAAAAGAGACCTCGATATCCTGACCGATCAGTCGCTGGAAGGCGTTGGAATCATTAGTAACGTCGATACGGCCATCAACGAGTTCCGAACCACCCAGTTCCGATACGCGATGCATAAGGATGCCGAGGATTTCGCTCGCATGGCGAAGTTGGAACAGGAACACGTGGCTGAAGCGCAACGACTTCTCGACAAGTACGAGGAAAACATCACCCAGCCAGAAGATCGAAAGAACTTCGATAAGCTACAGAAGACATGGGATGCCTACGTCGAGAGCTGGAACTCGATCAAAGAAAAGGCGCATTCTCTCGACGAGACTCATATCGCCGACTTCCTGGAAGAGCAAACGACCAAGAAGTTTGAGGAAGAAGTCGTTCCGGATTTGGGCGCGGTCGTGACGTGGAATGAGAACGAGGGGCAACGAGCAAAGAAGCAAGCCGCCAGGACGCTCGCTACCTCTATCGAGGAAGTGATCACCGCGCTGCTCATCGCCATCAATATCGTACCCAGTTTTCTGATTCCTCTCGTCCTCTCTCCCCTGATGGATCGTCTGCCTCGCAAGCCGTTTCTCGTCGGAGGCGACACCGTAAACGGCATTCTGTTTGCGCTGGCCGGCTTTTATCTGCTGCATTTTCACTTTTCTTATGTCGGCTATCTGTTTTTTTCGTTGCTGCTCTCCAGCCTTTCCGCTTTTGATTCTCTGGCTTATCACAGCATCTACCCGAAGCTGATTCCGAGCGGCTTTGAAGAAAAGGGCTACGCCGTATCCGGCATGGTTTACCCTGTCGTTCAGGTCGTCATGGCGCCCGTGGCGGCGCTGCTGCTCGATACGATCGGCGTCGGCAACATTCTGCTGATACAGAGCGTACTCTCCCTTCTCGCCGCTCTGACCGAAAGCCGCATATGCATGGCCGAGACAAACAGCATGGCGGGGAAATTTTTTTCGTTTTCTCTTTGGTTTACGGACATGAAGGCGGCGGCATCCTATCTGCGGTGCGAAAAGGGCCTTTTGAACATTTTTTCGTATATGGCGGTGACAAATGGCGTTGCGGGCAGCTATGCGCCCATTCTCGTCGCGTTTTTCCGCACCGCGCCTGGCTTCTCGGTTGCGATGTATTCTTTTTTCTCATTTGCGGAATTCGCCGGACGCACCTTGGGCGGCATTTTGCATTACAACTTTAAAATTCCATCTAAAAGGCGATTTTCGTTTGCTTTCTTCGTCTATCAAACCTATGAAATGATGGATATGCTGCTTTTGTGGCTCCCCTATCCGCTGATGCTCATCAATCGCGCAATTTGCGGCTTTCTCGGCATCAACAGCGCCATTATGCGCCAGGCTGCCGTGCAGCGCCATATCCCCGACGAATACCGGGCGCGGCTCAATGCCCTCAACTCAGTGCTCGACGCGTCGGTTTTCGGTATATTAAGCCTTCTCGTCGGCGCGCTGGGCGAGGTGCTTGACTATCGCATCTGCGTGACGCTGTGCGGCGCGTTTGCGTCAATTGTTTGCTGGGCTACCATCTGGCGCGCCCGCCGCGCCGTGGGAAATATCTATCATCAGCAGTGCGAAACATAATGTGTCGATGTCATTATAATTAAAGAGCCATGGACTTGGTTCCATGGCTCTTTGCATAGCCGTCCGTTCGACCCGCGCTAAAACAATTCATCGAGCAAAATATAATACTCTATCAAACCCCAATCAGGAACGATACTCAATTCGTCGAACAGTAGATCCGGATGAAAACCGGGATATTTTTTGCCGCCGTATCTGCCGTCATAATTATGCTTCAGGCTTCGGTAGCAAAGCGCAATATCCTGATACCTTCCACCAACCCCGCTGCGCCCTAAATCGATAAACCCGCCGATTGTATGGCGTTTGAGGAAAACATTCGGCAAGCAGAAATCCCCGTGTGAAAAAACAAGCTCTTCGTTGGGCTTATTCTGCTTCAGCCACCCAAGCAAATCCCTTGGCGAAGCAAATCCTCCGTCTCCATAAGTATCAGGCTCTGCGTCTTCGATATTGCACAGATTCTGAAATACACGTCTCTCGGCAAGCATCAGCTTTTCGTCGATCGAATGCTGCAAAGGGCAGCTTGCAACATCTACCTTCCAGAGCATTTGAAGTCCCTCTGCCAACAGCCTGACCAGCAGCTTCGGGTTTTCGAGAAACTCGGATGAACAGGCCATGCTCCCGCCAAGTCTGCTCATCAGCAGATAGCTTGTGTCGTCCATTGTTTCCGCACAGATAATTTTGGGCACGGACAGCCTGTCAGCAAGCCAAGACATCATTTGCAGCTCGTGTTCGGCTTCTTCATCCCGTGGCTGCATCTTAAGAACCATATCCTCAAAGCATATGACTTGCGAACCGGACATTCCAACCGTATCGACCGTATAGGCACGATCGCCGATTATTTTGTGGATGCTGCTAGGCAGATGCATTATTTTTCACCTCTTGGGCGATGTCCGCACATCACCATGATGTTTTATCCTATCATAAAGTGAACGATGCGGCAAGTAAACCAAAAAGCGAGCGGTCTGCGCCGCTCGCTTTGCTGTCTGTATAAATACCGTTTGATTGCGGTGGCTGCATGCTTTAAAACCTGCTCTTTACCTTTTCAAGCACGCCCTTTTCAATGCGTGAGACCTGCGCCTGAGAAATGCCGATCTCGCGCGCGACCTCCATCTGTGTTTTCCCGTCATAAAACCGCAGCGCCAGAATGCGCTTTTCCCGGTCTGACAGTTCGTTCATTGCTTCCTTCATGGAGATCTGGTCAAGCCAGCTGTCGTCGTTGTTGACCATATCCTTCACCTGATCCATGACGCAAATGGCGTCTCCGCCATCCTGAAAGACAGGATCATAAAGCGACACCGGCTCGGAAATGGCGTCAAGCGCGAAAATTACATCCTCACGCGGCAAGCCGATTTCGGCGGCAATCTCCTCAACCGTCGGCTCACGCTGCAGCGTGCTCATCAGCTTTTCACGTGCCGTCAGCGCTCGATAAGCGTTGTCGCGCATGGAACGGCTGACCCTCATCGCGCTGTTGTCACGCAAATACCGCCGAATTTCGCCAATGATCATCGGCACAAGATAGGTTGAGGGCAGAAGTTGCAGGTCCGCATTGAAATTATCGATGCCTTTGATCAAACCGATGCACCCAACCTGAAACAGGTCGTCGATCGGCTCGTTTCTGTTTTCAAACCGCTTGATTACGCTGAGCACCAGCCTTAGATTGCCCTGAATCAGCTTTTGCCGCGCCTGCTGGTCGCCCTGCTTTGCGCGCGCAAACAGCTGAAACGCCTCGTCTTTTTTCAGCACCACAAAATCAGCGGTATTAACGCCGCTTACTTCCACCTTACGATTGTAACTCATTCCCGCACCCCGCTTCGCATTGTATGTAATGGGGGTCGGTTACAGTATTACCAGTTGGAGGTGGGTTCATTCAGCCGTCAGAGCGAGCGCAGCATATCCTTTTTCAGCCGCGTGATGATTTTCTTTTCAAGGCGCGAAATGTAAGATTGCGAGATGCCGAGCCGGTCTGCGACCTCCTTTTGCGTCAGCTCAACACCAGTGTGCAGCCCGAAGCGCATCGTGATGATTTTACGCTCGCGCTGGTCGAGCCGCGCGAGAGCCCGCTTGAGCACCTCTCGATCGACGTCGTCCTCGATGGGGCGCATGATGCAGTCCGGCTCTGTGCCGAGTACGTCAGAAAGCAGCAGCTCATTGCCGTCCCAGTCGGTGTTGAGCGGCTCGTCAAGCGATACCTCAGAGCGCAGGTTCGCGTTTTTCCGCAGATACATCAGGATTTCGTTTTCAATGCAGCGCGACGCATAGGTTGCAAGCTTTGTGTTTTTATCGCAGCGATAGGTGTTCACCGACTTAATGAGTCCGATGGTGCCGATCGAGATCAGGTCTTCAATGCCAACACCGGTGTTTTCAAACTTTCGCGCAATATATACGACCAGCCTGAGATTGCGTTCGATAAGCACACGCCTGATCTCAGGCTCTACACCGGTATAGCGTTCAAGGTAATACGCCTCCTCCTCGGGGGCAAGCGGAGGCGGCAGACTTTCCGACCCGCCGATATAAAGAATGGATGCTATGCGTGAAAGCCCAAGCTTCTTCAGCAGTAACGCAACAAATATGTAAAGCCGCAATTTCCCTTTCATATCTTCCTCCTACATCCCGATGATCGCATGGCAGCCGTCCGGCGTTTCCACTTCGTTCGGCAGCACTCCGACCACATAATCCTCGGCTCTTGTGCTATCAACGGTAATCGCGATGTGGCGAAGGCTGACGACCATGCCCCCGTCTTCGCCGCAGGTTCGATAGGGAATCATGCCAAAGCCCGTGCCGCGCTGCGCGCTAAGGCGCGAAAACCGTTCTACCGGATCTCGCGTTTCGCATAGAATACGCCATGTATCCCTGTCAAGCACGGGTGCAAGCGTTTCAGCACCGACGAGAAGCACCTTTTTGCCGCTGATCGGTTCACGCAGCAGGTTCCCGCTGTCTGCAAGCGCTCTGATGGTAACACGGTTCCCTTCTGCCTCAAGTTCAACCTCGCGCGTGAGGCGCCTGATTTCCATGCTTCCCTTTCCAAATATCAAGCTAAGCGCAAGGTAAGCCACGCCGGATGCGAGCAGCAGCGTTTTGAGCGATACATCGATATAAAAGCTGCCGTTCTGCAGTGCCTGCGCACCGTTTATGGCATACACCAGCCCTGCAAATGCACCAGTAATGCCGAGAAATGCGGCGCACAGCCGCAGGGTCTCGCGCCATGACCGAATGCCGAACGCCGTAACAACGACGGCGGCGCAAAGCAGCACCTTAAAAAGCAGAGCCTCCACCACATGAAGTGCCGAAAAAAACATGACCACTGAAAAAACCGCGCCGACCAGCGCGCCGACCAGCAGCCGCCGCCTGCGAGCGTAAATGCCCGAGAAGCGTGCCGTCATCAGCAGAATGATGTAATTCATAAAAAGGTTTAGAAAAAACAGAACATCCAAATAAACCACAACCACGGCATCACCTCCCAACACAGATGAGACACCAGCCTTATATTCGCGGCAATGTGTGGCAATGACTTTGCCGCGGTGATATCACTATAATGCAAAGCGGGTCAAAAAGCTGTCTGTTCCTGTGCCTCGATTTTTTTTGGATTGCCGTTTTTTTCGATACAAACCGCCCCATAACCCGTGCCGTTGTGCAAAAAAGTCGTGATATAGGTGAAAAAAGGAACCAAGGGCAGCGCGCGATCGGTCGAAAACGGGAACACAAAATAATCGCAGCCCTCCCACTGCGTGTGTAGCACGTCCGTTTCTTCGGCGACGCACTGGCGCAAAATCAGATCTGAAATGCGGTCGATGGGCGGCGGCGCGCGCAGCTCTGAAAAGGCAAATGGAAGCGGCAGCGCCTGCGTT
>MEFT01000090.1 GCA_001725215.1 Clostridium sp. SCN 57-10 | reverse complement strand
CGGGCTTCGAGGGCGTCGCCGCCAAGTCCACTGAGGTCACGGGCATTATTCAGGGTATCGCCACGCAGGCGCAGGAGCAGTCTGCCGCAGTTTCGCAGATCTCGACGGGTGTCGAGCAGGTTGCGGCCGTGGTGCAGGTAAACTCTGCTACCTCGGAAGAGAGCGCGGCGGCAAGCGAAGAGCTTTCCAGTCAGGCGATGTCGCTTAAGGCGCTCGTCGGCCGGTTCCGCCTTGCGACGGAGGAAGAGGTTCCGCAGTATCAATAAATTATTGGCAAACGGGTTGCTTCACCGAATATTTTGTGCTATACTGACCTAGAACAGTATGCGTAAAGCACGCGTTGTGTTTTGAATTGAATATTTTATGGTTGCAGAGCAGCGCTTAAAAGCTGCTTTCCGGGGAAGTTGGGTGAAAATCCCACACGGTCCCGCCACTGTGAACAGGCATTGCGCCTGGAAGTCAGGATACCGGAAACCATAATGCGTACTGCCCACGAGAGATGGGCGGGAAGCTGCGTCTGTGCACAAGTGCATCAAAGCATCCTTCCCGCTCGGGAAGGATGTTTTTTTATGCAAAAAGGGAAGAAGCACATCACAATCTGTCTGCTGGTCATGCTGAGCGCAGCTATGGCGCAGACGACACATGCCATGCACATCATGGAGGGGTATCTGCCACCGCTGTACTGCGTTGAATGGGGCATTGTCTGCATTCCGTTTCTAGTGCTCGGCATGCGCAAGATCGGGAAAATCGCTTCGGAAAACCGCACCGGCTCGTCTAGCCACCCGACCGGCACGGGGCTTGGCGCTATTTTGTTCGGACCGTCGCCCATGGCGGTGCTTGGCGCCATCGTGCTCTTGTTCCAAGCAATTTTGCTCGCGCACGGCGGTCTAACCACGCTGGGCGCTAACATATTCTCCATGGCAATTGTCGGCCCGTTTGTGGCTTACGGCGTTTATCGCCTGTGCCTTAAATGGCGCGTCGACCGCAGAGTCGCTGTTTTTCTGGCTGCTTTTCTAGGTGACGCTCTTACCTATTGCGTCACGAGCGTACAGCTCGGTCTGGCCCACCCTTCGGCAACGGGTGGATTTATGGCGTCTACGACAGAGTTCCTTGGCATCTTTGCAATGACGCAGCTGCCCATTGCGATCATCGAAGGGCTGCTCACCGTGCTTGTCGTTATGGCGCTTGAAAAGAGCGCGCCCGCAGAGCTTGCGACGCTCGCGTATCAGGGAGGGAAATAGGATGAAGAAAAATACGCGTCTGGTTATAGCGCTGCTTTTGCTGTGCGTCGTCATCGCCGTTGTGCCGCTTTTGTTCGTGCACGGTACGGAGTTCGGAGGGGCGGACGGTAAGGCGGAAGACGCCATTACACAGATCAACCCTGATTATGAGCCGTGGGTAAGCAGCCTGATCGAGCTTCCGGGCGGCGAGACCGAAACACTTCTCTTCTGTGTGCAGACCGCCATCGGCTCGGGCATACTCGCTTTCGGCTTCGGGTATCTTGCCGCGAAGAAAAAGTACGAAAAGGCGCAATAGCATGGTCGTACTTTCGCCGCTTGCGGCGCTCGTCGCAGGGCTGCTGCTCTATGGGCGCATGCCGGGCTTCTTTGTTGCCGCCATAGCCTGTGCGGCGGGTGCGCTGTTCTGGCTCGCCGGACACGGGCATACGCACGGCGAGGATGCGATGACGCGCATCGATCGCTGTGCGCAGATGTCCGGGCTAAACGGCGTTCACACTGGACTTAAAATGCTTTGCTTCGGCGGCGCGTTATGCGCCGCCGTTGCGGCGAGGCATGTATGGCTCGCGGTGCTGGTCGGCATGACGATGTGCGCTGCCATTTTGTTGTTTGGCAAAACGCCGGTACACATTTTTGTCTCGCTTATGGCCGCGCCTGCGGCCTTTGTTCTGACGGGCGCGCTTGCTCTGCTGCTTGACGTGTCCGCCGTGCCCGCAGGAATTTTGAGCACGCCTTTTCTCGGCCGTTTCCTCGTGCTTACCGCCGAGAATCAAAGCGCCGCGCTGTTCGTTACGGTCAAAGCGCTGGCGGCTGTTTCATGCCTGTACGGACTCAGCTTGTCGACGCCTCTTTATGAAATGCTTGCCGTGTGGCGCACGATGAAGGTGCCTGAGCTTGCCATTGAGCTGATGTTTCTCATTTACCGTTATGTGTTCGTGCTGCTTCAAACGCTGACGGCGCTGCAGACGGCAGCCGCCGCGCGGCTTGGTTTCGACGGCGCGAAGGCCACATTTCGCACGGCGGGCGGCATCATGACGGGACTTTTGACCCTGTCGCTCGGACGCGCGTCCACCGCGTTTGACGCGATGGAGGTGCGGGGGTATGACGGCACACTGCGCTTCGCGGGCACGGCAAAGCCGCTTACGCTACGGCACGGCGCGCTTGCCGCGCTGTTCGGCTGCGCACTCGCGGCGGCACTCGTCGCGGAAAGGGTGTGGTAGGGATGCATACGCAGATAGATATGCATACGCAGATAGATATGCCCATTCTTCAGCTCGAAGATATTTCCTATGCCTATGACGGCGGGGGAGACGCGCTGCAGGGTGTTTCACTTGCCATCAGGCAGGGCGAAAAAATTGCGTTGCTCGGCGGCAACGGCGCGGGGAAATCCACGTTTATGCTGTGTTGCAACGGCGTGCGCAAGCCGCGCGGGGGGCGCGTGTTGCTTGACGGCGTGCCGGTTGGCACGAGCCGCGCCGAAATGATGCGGCTGCGGCGCGCGGTTGGAATCGTGTTTCAAGACCCCGATAACCAGATCATTGCGCCGACGGTGGAAAGCGAAGTGAGCTTCGGGCCGATGAACCTGCGCCTGAGCGGCGAGCGTGTGCGCGCGCAGACCGACGGCGCGCTGCGCGCCATGAACCTGGAGGAGTTTCGCGCGCGCCCGCCCCACTATTTGAGCGGCGGAGAGAAAAAGCGCGTGACCATTGCGGACATTCTGGCGATGGAGCCGCGCCTTATCCTGCTTGACGAGCCGACGGCGGGACTCGACGGCGCGCACACCGCGCGGCTTGAGCAAACGCTTGCGCAGCTGCACGCGCAGGGCATCGCGCTGCTGCTTTCGACGCACGACACTGATTTTGCGTGGCGCTTTGCCGACCGCGTCGTCATTTTGGCGGACGGGCAGGTCGTGGCAGACGGCACGGCACGCGACGTGTTCGGCAACGCGGCGGCGCTTGCACGGGCGGGACTGCAGCCGCCGATGCTGTATGAGGTCGCGAGGGCGCTAAAGCTGCGCGATATTCCGAAAACCGTGGAGGAACTGAAGTGCATGATCGGGCCATTCTTATCGTAAGCTTCGGCACAAGCTGCGACGGCGCGCGCGAGCGCGCGATTGTAGCCGTCGAGCGCGCCGTGCGGGACGCGTTCCCTCGCATGACCTGCCGCACGGCGTTTACCAGCGGCATGATCCGCCGCAAGCTGGCGGCGCGTGGAACCTTGATACCCGGCGTGACCGAAGCGCTCGCCGCCCTGCGCGGCGAGGGCGCGCGTCGTGTGCTCGTGCTGCCCACCCATTTGATTTACGGCGAGGAGTACGACAAGCTGCGCGTCGAGGCGCGCGCGATGTGCGGCGCGTTTGACGACATAACGATCGCAAAGCCGCTGCTTGCCGATTACGACGATGTGCGCGCCGTGCTTGCGGCGATCGATTACGGCGTGCCGCGGCGCGACGGAGAGGCGCTTGTGCTTATGGGACACGGTACGGCGCACCATAGCAACTATATTTACGCCGCGATGAACGACTACGTGAGGGACATAGGGCCGGACGGCTGCTATATCGGCACGGTAGAGGCTTATCCCGCGCTCGACAGCGTGCTTGCGCGGCTTGCAAAAGACGGTCGGCGCAGCGCCGTGCTCACGCCACTTATGCTCGTCGCGGGCGAGCACGCGCAAAACGACATGGCGGGCGATGGGGATGACAGCTGGATGTCGCGGCTGCGGGCCGCAGGCATCGAGGCGCGCGCCGTCGTGCGCGGATTGGGTGAATACGAAGCGGTGCGGGCGCTTTACTGCGAGCACGCGCGGCAGGCGCTTGCCGATGCTTGAGCATTACATCAGCAGCGGCGGCAAGCGCCTGCGCTGTGGTTATACGACGGGCAGCTGCGCCGCCATGGCCGCCAAGGCGGCGACCGTGCTGCTGCTCGGCGGGCAAGCGCCCCAAACGATATCGATTGTCACGCCCAAGGGCATTGCCGTCATGGCGGACGTGCTCGACGCGCATTACGCAGAAGGCGAAGCGCGCTGCGCCGTGCGCAAGGACGCGGGCGACGATATCGACGCGACCGACGGCGCGCTGATTTGCGCCGCTGTGCGCAAAACGGCGGCGGGCATTGAGATTGACGGCGGCGCGGGCGTCGGCCGCGTGACGAAGCGGGGGCTTGACCAGCCCGTTGGCAACGCGGCGATCAACAGCGCGCCGCGCCGCATGATCGCGGCGGAGGTTTCCGCCGTGTGCGAGGCGATGGGTTACAGCGGTGGCCTTTCGGTGCGCATCTCGGTGCCCGGCGGGGAGGAAATTGCGGTGCGCACGTTTAACACGCAGCTCGGCATCACAGACGGCATTTCCATTCTCGGCACAAGCGGAATCGTCGAGCCGCAGAGCCTGCAGGCTCTGTGCGACAGCCTCGCCGTCGAGGCGCGCGTCGCCGCGGCAAACGGCGCGCGCGACCTTGTGCTGACGCCCGGCAACTACGGCGCGGACTTCGCGGCGCGCTACCCCGCGCTGTCGCATGTTGCGCAGCTTAAATGCGCCAATTTCATCGGCGAATCACTTGACCTCGCGGCGCAGAACGGGTTTAAGTCGGTGCTCGTCGTGGCGCATCTCGGCAAGCTTGTCAAGCTGGCGGGCGGCATCATGGACACGCACTCGCGCGTCGCCGACTGCCGCACCGAGCTGTTTGCCGCGCATGCCGCCCTGTGCGGCGCGACGAGGGAGACGGCGGCGCGGCTGATGGACGCGGCGACGAGCGACGCCTGCCTTGACATCTTGGACGAAGCGGGACTGCGCGCGCCCGTGCTTGTGTCGCTCATGGATAAAATTCAGTGGCATCTGGAACGCCGCGCGGCGGGCGCGTTCGCCGTCGGCGCGGCGACCTTCACGAACCAATACGGCCTTCTCGCGGTCACCGCGGAGGGCGAAAAAATCATAGAACATTGGAGCAACAAACATGAACAAAGGTAAGCTGTACGGCGTCGGCGTCGGTCCCGGCGATCCAGAGCTGATGACGCTCAAAGCGGTGCGCGCCATCGAGCGCTGCCCCTGCGTCGCGACGCCCGAAACGGCGGGCGGCAAGCGCCTCGCGTTTGACATCGCGTCGGGCGCGGTCGACATGACCGGCAAAGAAATTCTGCCGCTGCGTTTTTTGATGACGCGCGACGAGGCGGCGCAGGCGCGCTGCCACGAGGAGCTGGCGGACGCCGTGGCCGCGCGGCTTGACGCGGGACGCGACGTCGCGCTGCTCAACCTCGGCGATGTGTCGATTTATTCGACGTTCGCCTATCTGATGGATATTTTGACCGGGCGCGGCTACGAGGCCGTGATGATTCCCGGCGTGCCCAGCTTTTGCGCCGTCGCGGCGGCGCTCGGCACGGGGCTTACCGAAATGAACGAGCCGCTGCATATTTTTCCGGCGGGCGGCATGGAGCTTTCCGAGGTGCTCGCGCTGCGCGGCTCCAAGGTGCTGATGAAAACGGGCAAATCGATGCCGGAGGTACGGCGCGCGCTGCGCGAGGCGGGTCTTGCGGACAAAACGATGCTGGTGCAAAACTGCGGCCTGCCCGACGAAAAGGTGTGCCGCAGTCTGGACGACGCGTCGGACGACATCAGCTATTTCACGACGATGATAATCAGGGGTTGACAATATGATATATTTTGTGGGCGCCGGATCGGGCGCGGAAGACTTAATCACGGTGCGCGGCGCCCGCCTTTTGGCGGAGGCCGACGTGGTGATTTATGCGGGAAGCTTGGTCAACAAGGCGCTGCTGAACGGCACGAAGCCGGGCTGTGCGCTGCACGACAGCGCGTATATGACGCTTGAGGAGGTCGTCGCCGTCATGGAGCGCGCCGAGCGCGAGGGCGGGATGACGGTGCGCCTGCATACGGGCGACCCGTCCATTTACGGCGCGATTCGCGAGCAGATGGACGAGCTTGCGCGGCGCGGCATCGCGTATGACGTGGTGCCCGGTGTGTCAAGCCTGTGCGGCGCGGCGGCGGCGCTGAAGGCGGAATATACGCTGCCCGGCATCAGCCAGACGGTGATTATCACGCGCATGGCGGGGCGCACGCCCGTGCCCGAGCGCGAAAGCCTGCGCGCGCTGGCGCACAGCGGCAGCACAATGGTGATTTTCCTCTCCATGAGCCTGATCCCCGAGCTGACGGAAGAGCTTTTGCAGGGGGCGTATACGCCCGATACGCCCGCCGCCATCGTCTACAAGGCGACGTGGCCCGACGAGCGCGTGTTCCGCTGCACGGTCGGCACGCTGGCCGAAACGGCGCGCGAGCATCGCATCACCAAAACGGCACTTATCACGGTGGGTGAGTTTTTGGGGCACGATTACGAGCGGTCGAAGCTGTATGACCCAGGCTTTGCCACCGAATTCCGCGCCAAAAGCGATGAACGTTGAGCTGATCGCGTTCACCGAAGCGGGGCTGTGGCTCGCCGAGCGCGCGGCATCTGCGCTTGCGGGGGACGGCGACATCGCGCGTCTGGCGCGCGGCTTCGGGGAAGAAAAAACCGATTTCCGCGCGTGGACGGCACGCGGCTCCGTTCGGGGGCACGCCGGCGGCGGCGCGAAGTTGGCTTTCGAATAGAGCTTGGAACACGAGACGCACGCGCTCCTTGAGATATGGCAAGCCGCTCATGCGACTGTGGAAATCGAGCCCCGCGAAACGACGAGAGCCGCACGGGACGCGCGTGGTCCGGCGGCTGTCGCGGAGCGAACGGGAGGGAGGGGGCGCCGCCCGAGACGGCGCGCCCCGGGCCGGATCACTTGAAGTCCGGGTTCTTCCAACCGACCGGCGCGATCATGTCCGCCGGCGGCTTCAGCCGCGACACGTAGTCGAGCACGTCGATCGTGTCCTTGTCGGTGAAGTTCTTGATCTGCTCGACCATGTCCGGGTTGGCGTTGCGGCGCTTGCCTTCCTTGATCCACTTGTACTGGCGGATCAGGTATTCGTAGTGCTGCCCCTGGATGCGGGGGAAGTACTTGTCGTTGTCGCCCTCGCCGGTGGCGCCGTGGCAGCGGACGCAGTTGTCGGCGTAGAGCTTCTTGCCGTGCTCGAGATCGGTGCCGGGGCCGACGCCGTTCTCGGGGTTCATCTTCAGGCCGGCGATGTAGTCGGCGACGTCGGCGATCGACTGCGGGCCGCCGATCTCGGAGGGCAGCGCGAAGGGATACTTCGGCTGAGGGGCGCGGTGACAGGAGCTGTTGTCGGCGAG
>MEFT01000089.1 GCA_001725215.1 Clostridium sp. SCN 57-10 | reverse complement strand
GCGCAGCGTTTTCGCGGGCGAAAAACCCCAACGCAGCAGACAGTAAAGGAAGAAATCGTGCAGCTCGTAGGGACCGACGAGATCCTCAGTCTTTTGGGTGATGTCGCCGTGCTCGTCTGCGGGCAGCAGCTCGGGGCTGACGGGTGTCGCCACAATGTCAAGCAGTACGTCGCGCAGCGCGCTGTCGTCGCATTGCTCGGCGACGGTGCGCACGATATAGCGCACCAGCGTCTTCGGAATACTTGCGTTGACGCCGTACATCGACATATGGTCGCCATTATAGGTCGCCCAGCCGAGGGCAAGCTCAGAGAGGTCGCCCGTGCCGATGACGAGTCCGTTTGTCTGGTTTGCGATATCCATCAGCACCTGCGTACGTTCGCGCGCCTGCGCGTTTTCATACGTTACGTCACGCTGCGCCGGGTCATGACCGATATCTTCAAAATGCGTGAGCACCGAGCTGCCGATGTCGACGGTGCGCAGCGTCACGCCCAAAAGGTCGCACAGCACCTCCGCGTTGCTGCGGGTGCGCTCCGTCGTGCCGAAGCACGGCATCGTGACGGCGACCACGTCGCGGCGAGGCATATGAAGCGCGTCTGTGGCGCGCACGGCGACGAGCAGCGCAAGGCACGAATCAAGACCGCCCGAAACGCCGATGACGGCGGTGGCGGCGCGCGTGTGCGCAAGGCGGCGCTTAAGCCCCTGCGCCTGCATTTCCAAAATGAGCGTGCAGCGTGCGCGGCGCTCTTCCGTGTTCGCGGGCACAAAAGGCGAGGGGTCGATGACGCGCGTCAGTTTGTTTTCCACGGGGGCGAGCGAAAATGCGATGCGCGTGTAATCCGCGTCAGAGCCGTTCGGAAAGGTGCGCATGCGCCGCCGCTCATAGAGCAGGCGCGAAACGTCGACCTCCGTGGTGGCGGCGTCACCCGAAAAGAGCGCCGCCTCGGCGAGTAGCACGCCGTTTTCGGCGACGATGTCATGCCCGGCGAACACGACGTCGGTCGTGCTTTCGCCTTCGCCGGCGTTCGCGTAGACATAGGAGCACGCGCAGCGTGCCGAATGAGCGGAAAGCAGCGTACGGCGATATTCGGCTTTGCCGACCGTCTCAACGCTTGCCGAGCAGTTGACAATGAGCGTCGCCCCCGCAGCCGCGTGCGCGACAGACGGCGGCTCGGGCACCCATAAATCTTCGCACAGCTCGACAGCGACGCGCAGTGCGTCAAGCTCGCGGCAGCAGAACAAAAGGCGCGTGCCGAAAGGAACGACCTCGCCGCCCAGCTCGATGGTTCCTGTTTGCGGCGGCGCGGGCGAAAAATGCCGCGCCTCGTAAAATTCACCATAGTTGGGCAGGTGCGACTTGGGCACCACGCCGAGAATCGCGCCGTTTTGCGCGGCGACGGCGCAGTTATAGAGCCGCTGGCCGACGCGCAGCGGAGCGCCGAAAATGACAAGCATGTCGCTGCCGCGCGTGGCGGCCGCGATATCAAGCGCTGCGTCCTCCGCGCCGTCAAGCAGCGTGTCGTGCAGCAGAAGGTCGCCGCAGGTATAGCCCGTGACGCACAGCTCGGGCAGCGCGAGCACCTGAACGCCCTGCGCGCCCGCGTCCCGTACGGCGGCAAGGATGGCCTGCGTGTTGTGGCGGCAGTCTGCAACGCGAATGGAGGGGGTCGCGGCGGAAACGCGAACAAATCCGTGCTTTATATCGATCACCCTTTCGTCGATCATGGCATGTATTATACTCTTTTTACGCGCCCAATACAAGATGAATGAAGTTGCGCGCAGGCGGTGTTCGTGATACAATCGATAGTCGGAGGGATGCTATGGAAGTCTGTATGCTGTGCCCGCGCCGGTGCGGCGTATCGCGCGCCGATGCGCGCGGCTTCTGCGGCCAGAGCGACACGCTTCGTGTTGCGCGCGCCGCCCCGCATTTTGGCGAGGAACCGCCTGTCAGCGGCATACGCGGCTCGGGCGCCATCTTTTTTTCGGGCTGCACGCTGCGCTGCTGCTTTTGCCAGAACGGCGACATCAGCGAGGGCGGCTTTGGGCGAGACATTACGGAGGAGCGCCTCGGCGACATTTTTCTCGAGCTTGCAGAGCAGGGCGTGCACAACATTAATCTCGTGAGCGGCACGCAGTTCGTTCCGCAGATCGTGCGGGCGCTTGCGCGCGTGCGCCATGCGCTGCACATTCCCGCGCTGTGGAACAGCAGCGGCTATGAGACTCCCGAAACGCTGCACGCGCTCGACGGGTTGGTTGATATTTATCTGCCCGACCTTAAATATCACAGTGCCGACCTCGCACGGCGCTATTCGGCCGCGGGCGACTACTTTGACGTTGCGTCACGCGCTATTCCCGAAATGGTGCGCCAGACGGGCGCGCCTGTTTTTGACGAAGAAGGTATATTGTCGCGCGGTACATTGGTGCGCCATCTTGTTCTGCCCGGCGCGCGGCACGATTCGATCGCGCTGGTACACTGGCTCGCGTCGCGCTTTGCGCCCGATGAGTTGCTCGTCAGCATCATGGCGCAGTATACGCCTGAGTTTGTGCGCGGCGAGTTTCCCGAGCTGTGCCGCCGCGTAACGACGTTTGAATATCAAAGCGTGCTGCGCGAAGCACAGCGCGCCGGTTTGCGCGGCTTTTCGCAGGACACGCGCGCGGCGACGGCTGCCTATACGCCTATTTTTGATCTCACAGGAGTTTGATCCATCTATTTTAACGGATAAAGGAGAAAGATTATGCTGAACCAGAAGATCGACGCATACTTTGCCGAGCATCGCGATGAAATCGTGGAGGACGTGAAAACGTTGTGCCGCATCCGCAGCGTGCGCGAAGAAGCCAAGGAGGGCATGCCCTACGGCGAAGGCCCTTACGAAGCGCTTGTCGCCGCAATGAAAATGGCGGGCGACATGGGCTTTGCCACCCGCAACTATGACGGCTACGTCTGCACGGCTGACTACAACGACAAAGAGACCGAGCTTGCTGTTCTCGCGCACCTTGACGTGGTGCATGAGGGAACCGACTGGACGGTGACCGAGCCGTTTAACCCCATTGAAAAAGAAGGAAGGCTCTACGGCCGCGGCACGTCGGACAATAAAGGCCCCGCCGTGATGGCGTTGCACGCCATGAAGGCGCTGCGCGAGATTGGCGTTGAGCTGAGCCGTAACTGCCGCGTCATCCTCGGAACGGACGAAGAGTGCGGCAGCTCAGACCTCAGACATTATTTCTCCGTGGAAAAGGCTCCTCCCGCAAGCTTTACGCCTGACGCTTATTACCCTGTGGTAAACGTCGAGAAGGGCGGCCTGAGCAGCGATTTCACCGCTGAATTTGCGGAGGACAAAGCGCTGCCGCGCGTGGTGTCGCTTAAGGGCGGACATACGGAAAACATCGTCGCGCAGTATGCCGAGGTTGTTATTGAGGGCATGCCGCTTGCCGAGGTCGAGCAATACTGCAAAAAGTCGCAGGAAAAGACCCGCGCCGCGTTTACCGCGCGCGAGAAGGACGGACGCGTCATCGTCTCCGTGAAGGGACTGAGCGCCCATGCCTCCACGCCGATGGAGGGCATCAACGCCGTGCTCGCCGCGGTCGACATGGTGTGCGGTATGCCGATGGCGAAAAGCGAAGGCTTTGCGTGCCTGTGCGGCGTCAACCAGGTGTTCCCGTTTGGCGACGGATACGGTGTAGCTGCCGGTGTCGCGCAGTCGGACGAGATTTCCGGAAAGCTGACGATCAACATCGGTATTTTTGATTATTCGCTGACCAGATTGTACGGCAATATCGACAGCCGATGCCCCGTCTGCGCAAACGAGGAAAATATGTCGCTGGTACTCGATGGAAAGCTGCGGCAGCACGGCATTCAGCTCGCCAAAACGAAAATGCGCGCGCCGCATTACACGCCGGAGGACACGAAGCTGGTGAAGACGCTTCTTTCGGTCTATGAGGAAGTCTCGGGCGAAAAGGGCGAGTGCATGTCGATGGGCGGCGGAACCTATGTGCACAACATCGAGGGCGGCGTTGCGTTCGGCTGCTGTGTGCGCGGCGTGGAGTATAACGAGCACGGCCCCAATGAGTCGGCCGTCATCGACCATCTGCTGATGGGCGGACGCATGTTTGCGCGCGCCATCGCGGAGATCTGCAAGTAAAAATATAAGGAGGGCGGTATCGTTTGATACCGCCCTCCCGTAATTGTCAAAAAAGCCCGAAGAACTCACGCCGTTTTGCTTTTTCGGCCACATGTGCGGCAAAAAAACACCTTAACCCACCGATTTCTCTCGAAAAATCGGTGAACGAGGGGGTTGGCCGCAGCGAAAGCGGCGGCGCGAAGGGGGATGCGATCCCTCTTCGGTGTTTAAGCGCGTAAGGTGTTCAGATAGCTCTCCAGCCTGTCTATGTGGATGGGAACATAGTCCGCCGTGTTGACGAACGTTAAAAAACTGTCTGCATCAAGCCAGCGATGCGAAATGGTTTCACCCTCCTGCAGTGTGACGGAGGACTTGTCGCAGTCGGTCACACACAAATAGCCGTGATAAATCGTATCTTTTCCGTTGGTGCAGCTGTAAATGGGCGTGAGTTCGGCGGCGGCAACGCCCGTTTCCTCCCGCAGCTCGCGCAGCGCGGCGCCATAAGCCGACTCGCCCTTGAGCGCGCTGCCGCCCGCCGACGCTTCAAACAGACCGGGGTAGCCGATTTTATTTCGGTCACGTTGCATCAGCAGAAAAGAACCGTCGGCATGCCGAACCAAAACCTCGCTTACCAAATGATACAATCCCCCTGGAATCGGCTCGCCGCGCACCAAGTCGCACCCCGCAAGGCTGCCGTCCGCGTAATACGCGTCCCATAGTTCCATCAAACGCCCGCCTATCTGCCGAGCGGCGCGACGAAAAGAAAGAACACGATGGTATAATAGAGAAGCACCATGGCGAGCAGCGTGCCCGAAACGGCGATGACAGTGAAAACCCACACCTTCCAGTCGATCGTCTTGTCAAGCGGGCGGCTGTATTTGCGCCGCAGCTTGCGAAAGGTCAGGATGCCGGCCAGCACCGGCGGGGTGTATAGGACGATAGAGAGCAGCGCGCTTTGAATGGTGGTAATCGGCATGGATAAGACCCTTTCCTTTTGCTGTTTTGTTCAGTATAATATAGCCGAGACAGCTTGTCAAAGGAGAATGGAATGGAACGCGAAGATTATATGCGCGAGGCGCTTGCGCTGGCACGCGAAGCCGCACAAGACGGAGAGGTTCCAGTCGGCTGTGTAATCGTGCATGACGGCCGCATCGTCGGCCGTGGCCGCAACACGCGCGAGCGCGACCGTGACGCGCTGATGCACGCCGAGATCGCCGCGATCGCTGAAGCATGCCTCACCCTGAACGGCTGGCGGCTGACGGGATGTACGCTTTACGTCACGCTTGAGCCGTGCCCCATGTGTGCCGGCGCGATTATGAATGCCTGTATTTCTGAAGTGTGCTACGGTGCGTCAGACACTGAGTGGGGCGCGTGCGGCGGGGTGCTCAACCTATTTGAAGAGGCATTTCCGCAGCGCCCCCGTCTCTATGGCGGTATTTTGGCGGAAGAAAGCGCCGCGCTGCTGCGCGCCTTTTTTCAAAAACTCAGAAAAAAGTATTGATTTAACAGAATTTTAAAGAACAACCCCCTTATTTCTTAATAAATGTTTCGTATACTATCATTGAGAGCAAGGCAAGAACAGTTTTTCTTTTTCTCCCTCTGGTTCTTCGATGAATGAAAAAAACGACAGGAAGCAGCCTGTCGTTTTTTTCTTATGCCAAGCCTCGGAACAGCTTGTATAATGTTCCAATTTGTTTACACTTTTTTTGTGAAAACTATTGACAACGACATGGAATATGGTAAGATGAATTTAGCACTCCGGGAGTGAGAGTGCTAACGAGAGAGGAGGCGTGAAAATGCTGCCCGAACGAAAAAGAAATATCCTGAAGGCCATCGTCGAAAGCTATATCGATACGGCAGAGCCGGTGGGCTCCAAGACACTGGCAGGGCATTTTTCGCAGCCGCTTTCGTCTGCAACCATACGCAACGAAATGAGCGAGCTGGAGGAACTGGGTTATCTTGAAAAGCCCCACGTTTCCGCCGGACGCGTGCCGTCCTATCAGGCATACCGTCTGTATGTCAACGAGCTGATGGACAGCTACCGCATGGCGAAAGGTGAGATTGACCGCCTGCAGCGAGAGTTGCGTGATAAAATGCGCGAGCTGGACAACATCATGCTGTGTGTTTCGCGCGTTGCATCGCGCCTTACCGATCATACGGCCGTGTCGATGCTTGATCGTCGCGGAGGCAAAGAGGTGCGAAAGATCGAGCTGGTCAGCATCGGCGATCGATGCAGCTTTGCCGCGGTTGCCATTACGGGGCATTCGGTTGAAAATCGTGTGCTGCGCGTCTACGAACCGGTTTCTGATGAAGAGGCCGCCGCGCTGACGAAAGCCGTCAATCTTGCACTTGCCGAGCGGAAGCTTGCACAGCTGCCTGAGGTGGTGCGGTGTCATGCCGGAGCAGGCTCGGGTATGTATCAGCTTTGCAAAAAGGTCATCGAGTTTATCGACACCACCGAAAACGCGGCGGATACCTCCGAGATTTATATCGATGGCGCTGCGCGTCTGCTCAACAATCGCGAATATCATGACGCCGAGAAGGCGAGAGATCTGCTCAACTACATTTCAGATTCAGGCCA
>MEFT01000088.1:8512-9095 GCA_001725215.1 Clostridium sp. SCN 57-10 | reverse complement strand
CGTCTGCATCGTCGGCTATACGAACGCGGGAAAGTCTACGCTGCTCAACGCGCTGACCGGCGCGGGCGTGCACGCCCATGACCGTCTGTTTGACACGCTGGATCCCACGACCAAGACGATGAAAACGCCGGATGGCACCGAAGTGCTGATTTCGGACACCGTCGGCTTTATCCGCAAGCTGCCTCACCTGCTCATCGACGCGTTCCGCGCGACGCTGGAGGAGGTAACGTATGCTGATGTGCTGGTGCACGTCATCGACGCGTCGAACCCCAACTGGCGCACCCATGCCGAGGTGGTCGACGAGCTGATCGGTGAGCTTGGGGCGCGGGAAACGCCGTGCATCACCGTATTTAATAAGGTGGACCTTCTGGTCGAGGGCGAGCTGCCGCGCATCAAGGATGCGCTCTATTGCTCGGCCAAGCGCGGCATGGGGCTTGATACGCTTGTCGCTCGTATGACAGAGCTACTCAATCTTGGCAGCCGCACCGTTACCTTCACGTTACCGTATGACCGCGCGTCGGTGCTCGATATGCTTTACCGCGAAGCCAACGTGAAAAAGGCCGATTATGTGCCCGAGGGTATC
>MEFT01000088.1:0-8507 GCA_001725215.1 Clostridium sp. SCN 57-10 | reverse complement strand
GTCGAATGCGTATGCGACGAGCGCGTGCGCGGCAGGCTGCGCGAATTCTTGCCGCCCGAGGAGCCGAAGCATGACTGGCTATAAAGTCCCCTATGCAAATGCCGAGGCGGAATTTGTGGAAAAAAAGTCCCGCTTTGTGGGACGGATGTATAAGGTCGCAGCGCCGGAGGAAGCAAATGAAATCCTTGCGGCGCTGCGCAAGCGCGAGTGGGATGCGACACATCACGTCTACGCCTACACGCTGATCGGCGGTGCCATGCGCTTTTCCGACGACGGCGAGCCGCAGGGTACGGCCGGTATGCCGACGCTCGACGTGCTCAAGCGCGAGGAGGTGTTTGACGCCCTCTGCGTGACGACGCGCTGGTTCGGCGGCACGCTGCTTGGCGCGGGAGGGCTGACGCGCGCCTATGCAAAGGCATGCAAGCTTGCGCTTGACGCGGCAGGCATCGCGGTGATGACGCCGTTCACACAGGTCGGCATCACGTGCGACTACACCTGGCTTGAGCTGCTGCGCAAGCACCTTGCGCTCTTTGATGCGGTGGAGGAGCACGCCGAATACGGAGCGGACGTAATGCTGACCGTTTTGCTGCCCAGCGAGCGGTTTGAAGCGTTCGCGGGGCACATTGTCGACGTGACGAACGGACGCGTCGTGCCCGCACGCGGGACGGAAAAACTTTTTGCAAAAAAGTTGTCATGAAAAAGAGGAAAAAGACCGTCTTCTCCGTATTATACAGGTAGAGAAATGGGGGAGGCCAATGACGCTGCGCGAAACATTCGAGGGGCGCGAGCACGACTATCTGTCGCCGCACGCCGCTTTTGCAGATCAGACACGCGGGCGCGTAAAGCCGGAGCAGGAGTCTGATATGCGCACCTGCTATATGCGCGACCGCGACCGCGTGATTCACAGCAAGGCGTTTCGCCGCCTGAAGCATAAAACGCAGGTTTTTCTTTCTCCCGAGGGAGATCACTATCGCACACGGCTGACCCATACGCTTGAGGTTTCACAAATCTCGCGTACCGTGGCGCGCGGGCTGGGGCTTAACGAGGACTTGACCGAGGCTATCGCGCTTGCGCACGATCTTGGACATACGCCGTTCGGCCACGCGGGGGAAAAGGCGCTGCGCGCCGTGGCGCCCTGCGGCTTTGCGCACAACGAGCAGAGCCTGCGCGTCATCAGCCTCCTCGAGAAAGACGGCGCGGGACTTAACCTGACGTACGAGGTATGCGACGGGGTGCTGTGCCATACGGGAGCAAAGAAGGCCAATACGCTGGAAGGGCGTATCGTGCACTATGCCGACCGTATCGCCTACATCAATCACGATATCGACGATTCGGTGCGCGCCGGCATTTTAACGCCGGACGACCTGCCGCGTGACGTGGCCGAGCGTCTTGGCAGGACGCACAGCGAGCGCATCGATTTCCTCGTGCACTCGCTCGTCGAGCATGGGCAGAAGACGGGGCAAGTGGGCCTTTCGGAGGAAGACGAGCGCGCGGTGGACGAGTTGCGCGCCGGTATGTTTGACGCTGTTTATCGAGATCCGGTTGCAAAAGGCGAAGAATATAAAGGAATGGATATTTTGCGGTCACTTTACGAACATTATGCCGAGAGACCGGATGAGCTGCCCGAGGAAACGCGCCTTGTCGCGCTGCGCGACGGACTCGATCGCGCGGTGTGCGACTATATCGCCGGTATGACCGACCGTTTCGCCGTGGCCCGTTATCTGGATATCTTCATTCCGAAGAATTGGAATAAATATTAACAACGGCGGAAGGAGGGTAAGGCATGGCGCTGCCGGACAGTTTTTTAGATGAGCTTTTGGCGCGTACCGACATTGTCGAGCTGATTACGCGGTATCTGCCGCTGAAAAAAGTGGGAAGCCGGTATACGGGGCTTTGCCCGTTTCACCATGAAAAAACGCCTTCCTTCTCCGTTTCGCCCGATAAGCAGCTATTCCATTGCTTCGGCTGTGGCGAGGGCGGCGGCGCGATTCAGTTTCTGATGAAAATCGAAAACCTGCCGTTTATCGACGCGGTGCGCCGGCTCGCAGAGGCGAGCGGCATGCAGCTGCCCGAAAACGAGGGGGAGAGCGAGCAGCAGCGGAAATCACGCGAGCGGATGTTTGCCATCAACAAAGAGGCGGCGCGCTTTTATCACACCGAGCTTTTTTCGCCGCGCGGCGCGCAGGGGCTTGATTATTTTGCGCGGCGAGGTCTGACGAAAAAGACGATTACCGACTTTGGGCTTGGCTTTGCGCCCGACGGATGGAGCGCGCTGCGCGACCATCTGCAGAGCAAGGGATACCGTCCGGACGAGCTGGAGCTTGCGGGACTTGTCGTGCGCGGGCAGAAGGGGTCGCTGTATGACCGCTTCCGCAACCGCGTGATGTTCCCCATCATCAATGTACGTGGGCAGGTGGTAGGCTTTGGCGGGCGTGTGCTCGGCGACGAAAAGCCGAAGTATCTTAACTCGAACGACACACCGGTATTTCAGAAAAACCGAAACCTCTTTGCCATCAATCTGGCGAAGAAAACCAAGCAGGACCGTATGATTCTCGCCGAGGGGTATATGGACGTCATCGCGCTGCATCAGGCGGGCTTTGACGGAGCCGTCGCCTCGCTCGGCACGGCGCTGACGCCCGGACAGGCGAAGCTCATGCGTCAGTTTGTCAAAGAAGCGGTCATTTGCTACGATTCCGACGGCGCGGGGCAGAAGGCGGCGCAGCGCGCCATCGACTTGCTCAACGGCGCGGGACTTGAGGTTCGCGTGCTGCATCTGCAGGGCGCAAAGGACCCGGACGAATTTATCCGTAAAAACGGAGCGGACGCGTTCGCGAAGCTGCTCGACCGACCGCAGACCGACACGGAATACCGCGTTGCGGGCGTGCGCGCCAAGTATGACCTGACGCGTGACGACGAGCGGATCGCGTATCTGAAAGACGCGGCTGTGATGATCGCCGGCTTTACGAGCGAGATCGAGCGCGAGATCTTCGCGCGCAACGTCGCGCGCGAGGCGGGCATCTCGGAGGCTGCCATGCTCAACGAGGTCAAACGTGTGATGAAGTCGCAGGTGCGAAAAGAAACGGCCGCGCTCGACCGCCGCGCGCAAAACCCCGTGGGCGAGCTGCGGCGCGAAACGCGCGAGCTGAAGTATGAGAACCTGCGCTCGGCATTGTGCGAGGAAAAGCTGCTCGCGCTTATATTCGGCAGCACGGAGCTGCTCGACCGCGCGGCCGAGCGGCTGACGCCGCAGGAGTTTTCTTCCGAATTTTTGGCTAAAATTTATGAGAGCGCGCTCGTGCAGCGCCGCGCCGGGCGCGAGCTGTCGCCCGCGTCGTGCATGACGTCGCTTGACGAAGCTCAAATCCGCCAGGTTTCGGCGGCCATCGCGGGCGCGGTGCGCTCGGCCGAGCCGGAGCGTGAGATGGACGATTACATAAACATAATACGCGAAGAATATCGCAAAAAAACAGGGACGGACGCCGAACGGCTGCGCGAACTTGCGGAGCGCCGGCGGCAGCAGAAGGGACAGGGATAACATATGAACGAGATGGAAAGCAGCATAACACCCGCACAAAAGGTGCTCAATGAGCTTTTGGAGAGCGGTAAGAAGAACGGCAAGATCACGATGAAGGAGATCACGCGCGCCATTGGCGACGTCGAGGTTGATCCGGAGCTGCAGGATAAGTTTTTCGAGGCGCTTGAAAAAGCCGGCGTGGATATCGTTGTGGAGGAGGAAGAGGATTTTCTCATCGACGACACCGTGCTGCTCGAGCCGGACGCGGAATTTACCGAGCTTGAGGAAATTCCCGAAGAAGAGCTGGTCGATACGGTCGTTCTGGCCGAAGGGCTTGCGATCGACGATCCTGTGCGTATGTATCTCAAAGAGATCGGCAAGGTGGATCTTTTGTCGTCCGACGAGGAGATCGAGCTTGCCAAGCGTATGCTGGAGGGAGACGAAAAGGCCAAAAAGCGTCTTGCGGAGGCCAACCTGCGCCTCGTCGTCAGCATTGCGAAGCGCTACGTCGGGCGCGGCATGCTGTTCCTCGACCTGATTCAAGAAGGCAACCTCGGTCTGATCAAGGCCGTGGAGAAATTTGACTATACCAAGGGCTATAAATTCTCGACCTACGCGACGTGGTGGATTCGGCAGGCGATCACGCGCGCCATTGCCGACCAGGCGCGCACAATACGCATTCCGGTGCACATGGTCGAAACGATTAATAAGGTCATTCGCGTTTCGCGTCAGCTTCTGCAGGAGCTGGGACACGACCCTTCACCCGAAGAAATCGCGGAGGAGATGGGCATGCCCGTGCAGAAGGTGCGCGATATCATCAAGATTGCGCAGGAGCCCGTTTCGCTGGAAACGCCGATCGGCGAGGAGGAAGACAGCCATCTGGGCGACTTCATTCCTGATGATGACGCACCCGAGCCTGCGGAGGTGGCTTCGTTCATGCTGCTCAAGGAACAGCTGGTGGAGGTGCTGCGCACGCTGACCCCGCGTGAGGAAAAGGTGCTTCGCCTGCGCTTTGGCATTGAAGACGGCCGCACGCGCACGCTTGAGGAGGTCGGCAAGGAGTTTAACGTCACGCGTGAGCGCATTCGCCAGATTGAGGCAAAAGCGCTGCGCAAGCTACGTCATCCCAGCCGCTCGAAAAAGCTGAAAGACTTTTTGAACTAAGAATAAAACGCCGTGCGACTATGTCGCACGGCGTTTTTAATAATTTTATGCGCGGTTGATTGTACAATATGACGAAAATGCTGTACTTGCTTCTAAATGTAAAAATGGGTATAATAAAAGAAAATTTGGCCGCAGAAATGCGATAAAGGCGAAATTGAGTAAAATGCATAAAAAAATTATGCGAATATATCAAATATAAACAAAGGGTGATTACATGAGCGAGAACAGAAATCCGTATCAAAGCTTTACGCAGACCATCGACAAAGCGGCAGAGCTGCTCGGCTACTCGCGTACTGCCTATGAATTCGCTAAATATCCGGAGCGCGAAATGATCGTGTCCATTCCCGTTGAGATGGACGACGGAACCGTTACCATATTCGAGGGCTACCGCGTGCAGCACTCGAGCCTACTTGGCCCCTATAAGGGCGGTGTGCGTTTTCACCAGAGCGTCAGCCATGATGAAATGAAGGCGCTTGCGGGACTGATGACGCTGAAATGCGCGCTTGCCAACCTGCCGTTTGGCGGTGCGAAGGGCGGCGTGACCGTCGACCCCGCTTCGCTGTCCAAAAATGAGCTGAAGCGCCTCACGCGCCGTTACACGGCGATGATTCTGCCCATCATCGGGCCTGATGTAGACGTCCCCGCGCCCGACGTCAACACCGACGAAGAGATCATGGGCTGGATTATGGATACCTACAGCATGATGCGCGGCTGCGCCGTGCCGGGCATCGTTACAGGCAAGCCGCATGAGCTCGGCGGGTCGCGCGGGCGGCGCGGCGCGGTAGGACGCGGCGTCAGTTACGTACTGCAGGAGACGTTCAAACGCATGAAAATCCAGAGCGAGAAGAGCACGGCCGTCATCCTCGGCTTCGGCAAGGTAGGCAAAACCGCCGCGCGGCTTTTGTTTGAAGACGGCGTGCGTATTCTCGCCATCGGCGATTCTTCCGGCGCGGTCAAAAGCGAAAAGGGCATCAACATACACGATCTGCTTGAGTTTTGCGCGGGCGGACGCGAGCTTTGCGAATACCGAGCGGTCGGTGTGGAGCAGGCGACCAATGAAGAGATCATGGGGCTCGAGTGCACCGTGTTTATTTCGTGCGCTGTGTCGGACATGATCCGCGCGGACAACGTTGACTTGATTAACGCAAAAATTGTCATCGAAGGCGGAAACGCCCAGATTACCGACGAAGCGGACGCCATTCTTGCATCAAAGGGCACGCTGGTTATACCAGACCTGGTGGCGACGCTCGGTGGCCTGATCGTGTCCTATTTTGAGCGTGTTCAGAACGTCCAGAGCTTGATGTGGGACGAGTTTGAGGTAAACCGCATGCTCAAAAGCATTCAGCTTAAGGCTTTTGACGAGGTGTGGGAGGAGTCGCGCAAGCGCGATATTTCCATGCGTCTTAGTGCCTATCTCATCGCGCTTGAGCGCGTATGCACGGCGAAGCGCATACGCGGCATCTTCCCTTAATGGGTGGCGCGCATGAGCATCAACATGTTCGATATCCTCGGCCCCATCACGGTGGGGCCGTCCTCCTCGCACACGGCGGGTGCCGTACGCATCGGCCTTGCGTGCCGCATTATCCTTGGCGAAGACGTCAAATGGGCTAAAATTACGTTTTACGGCTCGTTTGCCGACACTTACCGCGGACACGGCACCGACAAGGCTATCATCGGCGGGCTGCTGGGATTTAACACCGACAACGTTAAGGTGCGTGAAAGCCTGCACCTCGCACAATTTCGCGGGCTTGAGTACACCATTGAAACCGCTGAAGATCCCCGCTATCATCCTAACACGGTTCGCATCGAGGCGCGGTCTAAAAGCAACCGCATCACGCTGCGCGGCATTTCCATCGGCGGCGGCGCGATTCGCATCGTCGAGCTGAACGGCTTTGAAATCGAGGCGGCATGTAATTATGACACGCTGGTGGTATTTCATAAAGACGCGTCCGGCGTGCTTGCGTCGATTGCGCAGACGCTGAGCGGCAACGGATATAACATCGGCAATCTGCGCCTGTCGCGCACGAAGCGTGACGTTGACGTGATTACCATTATAGAGACCTGGTCGACGGGTCGACGGTCGACATCATGCGCGCCCTGCCCAACATTGCAAACGTCGTCTCCATTCCGCGGTTTTAGGAGGAAATCCCATGATTATTCCGAGCATTGACTATATTTTGGACGAGGCTGCAAAAAACAACCAGACCATCTGGCAGGTTGTGCTGCACGAAGAGCAGGAGGACAGCGGGCTTTCGGCCGAGGCGATTCGCGAGCGGGTAGAGCGCGTGTATGACGTGATGCGGGAAGCGGCGACAAACGGTATTTCCGCAGAGCTGCGCTCGGTCAGCGGACTGACGGGCGGCGACGCAGCACGTTATTACAACCACTACCGCAACCATAAAAACCTGCTCGGCTCGCTGTGTGCGCGCGCAATGTCCTATGCCCTTGCCACGAGCGAGTATAACGCGGCGATGGGTGTTATCGTTGCCGCACCGACGGCGGGCTCGGCGGGTGTTCTGCCGGGTGTGCTCATCGCGGCACAGGAGGAATACGGCTTTTCCGACCGTGACGCGATCAACGCGCTCATCACAGCTTCGGGCATTGGCGCCGTCATCGCAAAGCGCGCGACCATTTCAGGCGCGCAGGGCGGCTGCCAAGCTGAGATGGGAAGCGGCTGCGCGATGGCCGCCGCCGCGCTGTGTGAGGTGATGGGCGGAACCGCGCGTCAATGTACGCACGCGGCCGCACTTGCGCTAAAAAACAGCCTCGGCCTTGCGTGCGACCCCGTCGCGGGACTGGTGGAGGTTCCATGCGTCAAGCGCAACGGCATTTATGCCGTGATGGCCATTGCGGCGGCCGATATGGCGCTTGCCGGTGTGGAAAGCTTTATCCCGCCCGACGAGGTGATCGATGCAATGTATCAGATCGGCTGCAATATGCCCGCTTGCATCCGCGAGACGGCCGAGGGTGGGCTTGCCATTACGCCGACCGCCATCCGCGCAAAAAACCGACTGTTCTAGAAATCAAATGACCGCTTGCACGGTGCCAAAATGCAAATGGATGAACCGTTGTGGGCATGGGAAAGATAAAAGACTGTCTTCGCAAACGCGAAGACAGTCTTTCGATAATCGCTGTTTTGATTACAGGGTTTTGACATATGCCGCCACGGCGTCGCTCAGAAACTGCGCGCACCCCGGAACGTTCACGTCATAATGGGCGGTGAAGCGCGCGTCGTCAACGTAGAGCTGTGCCACGCCTGCGTGAGCTTCAGGTGAATAGAAGTTCCAGGTGTAGCCGAGCCATGCACGATGCGTGCCCGCGATTTCAAGCCCTTCCTCGCCGTCGGGCGAGAGACCGTCTCGCACGGCGCGCTCAAGCGACTGCTGCATACGCGCCGCAAGTGCCTCCATTTCGTGGAATTGTGTCTCGTTGAGCCCCATTAGCTTTGCGTTCGACTGCTCGACGGTATCGTTGCCATACTTTTGGCGCGCTTCGGCGCCGTAGGTTTTCTCGTTCGTTTCGATCAAGTTGCGTTTTAAGCCTTCAAATTTTTCCTTGTCAGGCATAGTCGTTCCTCCTTCTGCGTGTGTGATGGTTCGGGAGACCGTTTCGATCAGCGCGTCAAGCTGCTCTCGCTGCGTGCGCAGCGCCGCGAGATGCCCGCGCAGAACGGAAAGGCGGTCAAAGTCTTTGGCGCGCAGCGCGGCGGCAATCGCGTCAAGGTCGAAGCCGAGCGCGCGGTAGAATAAGATCTGCTGCAGCAAATCCACCTCATGCGCGCCGTAAATGCGGTAGCCGCTTGACGAAACACGCGCCGGCTTGAGCAGCC